>NZ_JBCOCI010000036.1:0-47525 GCF_040929485.1 Phocaeicola sp. RTP21198st1_B8_RTP21198_201120
TTATGGAAAAAACAACAGGTCAAATTTTAAAAAGCTCTTGTTCTTTCAATGAAAACGTCTTGTTCTTTTTTTTAAAGGCCTTGTTCTTTTCAGAAAAGAACAGGACGTTTGAAAGGTTAGTAACGTGTGGGGTGACACGTTACTAATGTGTGGGCTGTAAGATTAGTAATGTTACAGGTGAAAGATTATATATCTTACAAGTGATACATATATGAAGTTCCAGTATATAAAAGATAAAGGGAAGGCAGGTACTACTGGTTTTTGCAATGTAGATACATCTCAGCCGGATTGGTTTATAAGGCAAACCTTTGGGGTGGAAATCAATGGAAAACCTGTACAAAATAGTACAGCGCTCTCTAAATAAAGCCTTCTCTGCGATAAAAATCGTATCCTTTTCTTGCAAAAAATCTCTTAATTGTTGCTTTCCTCTGATTTTTCCCTTAAATTTGTTAGTGACTTACTAAATTTAATACAGGGAGGAACGAGTATGGGACAACAGACTTTTGAATTTTTGCTATTGGCAATGTCCGCACTTGCGGTGATTGTATTTGTAGCCCTCTATTATGTACGTGCCGGTTATGGTATATTCCACACCCCGAAATGGGGACTTTCAGTGAACAATAAATTAGGTTGGGTGCTGATGGAAGCACCTGTATTCCTTGTAATGCTTTATCTGTGGTGGAACAGCAGCGTGCGTTTTGATGCTGCTCCTTTCCTCTTTTTTCTTCTTTTTGAATTACATTATTTCCAGCGCTCTTTTATCTTCCCTTTCCTGATGAAAGGAAAGAGCCGGATGCCCCTTGCCATTATGTTGATGGGAGTGGTCTTTAATGTCCTGAACGGACTGATGCAGGGCGAATGGTTGTTCTATCTGGCTCCGGAAGGACTCTATACAGATGCCTGGCTCAGTACTCCTTCTTTTTGGTTTGGGATCATTTTGTTCTTTATAGGGATGGGCATTAATCTACATTCCGACAGTGTGATCCGCCATTTACGTAAACCGGGCGATACACGCCATTATTTGCCACAGAAGGGAATGTACCGATATGTCACTTCGGGCAACTATTTTGGCGAGTTGGTGGAATGGATAGGGTTTGCCGTACTCACTTGTTCGCCTGCTGCATGGGTGTTTGTACTGTGGACGTTTGCTAATCTGGCTCCACGTGCCAATTCCATCCGTAACCGTTACCGGGAAGAGTTTGGTAAGGATGCGGTAGGAAAAAAGAAAAGAATGATTCCTTTTATTTATTGAATTTGAATAGTATATCGTTTCTGTTTCAGGAAATGATGAAAGCGAAACATAACATATGAATGATGAACTCTAAATTATTTACTCCCGCTTCTATCGGGCCGCTGACTTTGCGTAACCGTACGATTCGTTCGGCTGCTTTTGAGAGCATGTGTCCGGGTAATGCGCCGTCCCGGCAATTGAAGGATTATCACTGTTCGGTGGCAGCAGGTGGAGTGGGAATGACTACTATTGCTTATGCAGCTGTTACACAAAGTGGCCTTTCTTTCGACAGGCAATTGTGGATGCGCCCTGAAATTATACCGGGATTAAGGGAAATAACCGATGCGGTTCATAAAGAAGGAGCTGCTGCAAGCATTCAGTTGGGACATTGTGGAAATATGTCGCACAAAAGTATTTGTGGGGTAACACCCGTAGGAGCTTCTTCCGGTTTTAATCTTTATTCGCCTACTTTTGTGCGTGGCTTGCGCAAGGAGGAACTGCCGCAGATGGCAAAGGCATACGGTCAGTCGGTTAATTGGGCACGTGAGGCCGGATTTGACGCGGTGGAGGTACATGCAGGGCATGGCTATCTTATCAGTCAGTTTCTTTCACCTTACACCAATCATCGTAAGGACGAGTTCGGCGGCTCGTTGGAGAACCGTATGCGCTTTATGGATATGGTAATGGAGGAAGTGATGCGTGCCGCAGGTAATGACATGGCCGTTCTGGTAAAAACCAATATGCGTGACGGTTTTAAAGGCGGCATGGAAATAGATGAAGCTGTGCAGGTAGCGAAACGGTTGGTACAAGACGGGGCTCATGCGTTGGTGCTGAGCGGAGGCTTTGTAAGCAAAGCGCCTATGTATGTCATGCGGGGAGCGATGCCTATAAAAAGTATGACACATTATATGAACTGCTGGTGGCTGAAATATGGGGTACGTATGGTAGGTAAATGGATGATTCCGACAGTACCTTTTAAAGAGGCTTATTTCTTGGAAGATGCATTAAGATTCAGAACAGAAATAAAGGAAATTCCGTTAGTATATGTGGGAGGGCTGGTATCTCGTGAAAAGATAGATGAGGTATTGGATGATGGTTTTGAATTTGTACAGATGGGAAGGGCGTTGCTGAATGAACCTGGTTTTGTGAATCGGTTGCGGACTGAAGAAAAGGCTCGTTGCAATTGCGGTCATAGTAATTATTGTATTGCGAGAATGTACACTATTGATATGGCATGTCACAAACATCTGGAAGAGAAATTACCCCTTTGCTTGGAACGTGAAATAGAAAAATTAGAGAACCAATGAGTAAATTAGCCATAATAACCGGTGCCGATGGAGGAATGGGTACTGAAATAACCCGTGCGGTAGCACAGGCCGGCTATCATGTAATAATGTTGTGTTACACTCTTTTTAAAGGAGAGGAGCGTAAGAACCAGTTGATTTTGGAAACTGGCAATAAAGAGATAGAAGTCAGACAAGTTGATCTTTCTTCCATGGCTTCTGTGACTAATATCGCGGACGACTTGTTGGGGCGCGGAAAGCATATCGATTTACTGATGAACAATGCGGGAACAATGAGTTCCGGTGGTTTGATTACAACGGAGGATGGTTTGGAATATACGGTAGCTGTGAATTATGTGGCCCCTTTTTTACTGACTTTGAAATTATTGCCTCTGATGGGTCAAGGAACCCGGATTGTGAACATGGTTTCTTGCACGTATTCCATAGGGAAGATTACTCCTGAATTTTTGATTCGTGGAAAAAGAGGCAGTTTTTGGCGTATCCCTGTTTACAGTAATACAAAATTGGCTTTGTGGCTTTTTACCCGTGAACTTTCTGAAAGGCTGAAAACAGAAGGAATTACTGTCAATGCTGCCGATCCTGGTATTGTTTCTACCAATATCATCCGTATGGATATGTGGTTTGACCCGTTGACTGACATACTGTTCCGTCCTTGTATCCGTACTCCGAAGCAAGGAGCCGCGACAGCTGTCAGTTTGCTTTTGGATGATCGATGGAAAGAAGTTACAGGGCAAATGTTCGCTTCTTGCAAGCCTAAAAAAGTAAAGGATAAGTTTATGAATCATCCACAGGCAAGACAGCTTTGGGCGGATACGAAAGCATATTTGGAGAAACTGAAATTGGAGGAGCCAATTGTCTGAGAATTCCTTTAAATACATAAAAAGCCGTATCATTACTTAAAAGTAGAGTGGATACGGCTTTTATGGTCGGTGAAGAGTGTCTGGTTTCGGATTGCAGTGTAGTTGAGGTTATTCTTTCTTGGCTGCTTGTTCAGCCAGCATCTGTTCACGGCTTTTACTTTGAGTCACAATATAAACTCCCGTGAATACCAGTGCCACAGCTATTCCTTTGGCAATGCCGAAGGTTCCCATTCCTAACAAGATAGAGACACTGGTTCCTACAATAGGCTGCACATAGTTGTACATACTGATGACAGTAGGGCGCAATGTTTTCTGTCCGATCATCATCAGAATATAGGCAAGGAATGTTCCACCTACAATGACGTAGGCTACGCAGGCCCATGTAGAAGTGGAAATTTCGTGAAAATGTATGGTCGAGACCTCATGATAGGAAAATGGAATAAAGCAGATGGCTGCATAGGTGAACATCCATTTCATTAAAGTAAATATGTTGTATCTGCTGATCAGTCCTTTAAAAATAGCCAGATAGAATGAGAAACTGATTTGTGCCAACAGGCAAAGCAAATCTCCGGGAATACTTCCGCCTTTTCCATCTGTTGAGCCTTGGCTGCTCAATATGAGTGTTAAAGCTCCGATGGAACCTAGAAAAATGCCAATCACTTTTTTCCCTGTAACCGGTTCTTTCAGATAAATGGCAGCGACAATCATAGTAGCGATAGGGGCTGTGGTGGTTACAATGGAAGCATCGATGGGGGAAGTCAGTGATAGTCCGAAAGTGAAACATCCCTGATTCAGGACGATACCCAATAATCCTGCAAAGAACAACATCATCAAGTCGTGCGGCTTTACTTGTTCTTTAGGAGCGAAAATAGAAGCTATCCAAAAACAGATAGCACCTCCTGTCATTCGAAATGTAGCGAGGGAAAGACCTGAAATACCGTTTTCTAACGCCGTTTTACCAATTGGGGACATCAATCCCCACATTATGGCAGCGCCTAGCAATGCCAAATGTCCTTTGTACTTTTGAATAGCCATTCTTTTTACCTTAAATAACAGTGCAAATGTAGGAGGTTTTTTTTATATTTTCTATCTTTGCTTATAAGTAAATCTATCAAAAATGAAAAAACAAGCTGATTATATAAAACGTATTGAGATAAAGCGGCTTTGGGGCCGTAAAGATATCTCATGGGAACTGCGTCCGGATGTCAATATTCTGAGCGGAGTGAATGGTATCGGCAAGAGCACTATCCTGAACAGATCTGTGAACAGTCTGACGGCTTTGGAAGGCGGAGCGTTGAGTAACGGTTCGACTCCCGGGGTACATTTTGTCTTTTCTCCGGAAGATGCGACCCTGATACACTTTGATGTAATCCGTAGTTTTGACCGTCCGTTGATTCATTCGGAACTTCTCGAAAAGATGGCGGATAAGAATGTTAAGACAGAATTGGATTGGCAACTTTATCAGTTGCAACGGCGTTATTTGGATTATCAGGTAAATATTGGTAACCGCATTATTGAGTGCCTTACTTCCGGTGGCCCTGACGGTCAGCTTCGTGCTGCCGAAATGTCTTACCCCAAGACGAAATTCCAGGATTTGATGGATGACTTGTTTGGTGAAACCGGTAAAAAAATCATTCGTAAAAGTAATGAGATTTTGTTTGAACAGGATGGAGATATACTTTATCCTTATCAACTGTCTTCCGGTGAGAAGCAGATTTTGGTTATTTTGCTGACGGTTCTGGTACAAGACAACCGTCGGGGAGTCCTGTTTATGGATGAACCTGAAGTATCCTTGCATGTGGAATGGCAGCAACGCCTTATTTCATTGATACGGCAATTGAATCCTAATGTACAGATTGTGTTGACAACTCATTCGCCTGCTGTGATTATGGATGGCTGGCTGGATGCAGTGACCGAGGTGAGTGATATTACAAAATAAACAATTTCTAACGACGATACTATGGGAAAAAGATTGTCCGAGAATCTGTCCTCCTTATATATTGGTGCGGCCAACAAATTGAAACCTAAATGTTCGCGACGCAAGATTATTGCATACGTTGAGAGCTATGATGATATTTCATTCTGGCGTACCTTGTTAGGTGAATACGAAAATGAAACTCGTTATTTCGAAGTGATGCTTCCTTCGAAAACCACTTTGGCTAAAGGTAAGAAGTCTGTGCTGATGAATGAACTGGGACCTCAGTTGGGACAAAATATGATAGCTTGTGTAGATAGTGATTATGACTATCTGTTACAGGGGGCTACCCATACTTCACGTTATATTATAAATAACAAATATGTTTTTCATACCTATGCATATGCTATAGAAAACTATCAGTGTTATGCTGAAGCATTGCATGAGGTTTGTGTCATGGCAACGTTGAATGACCATCCGTTGGTGGATTTTGTCGCTTTTATGCGTATGTATTCCCAAATAGCTTATCCGTTGTTCATTTGGTCGGTGTGGTTTTATAGAAAACATAATCTTTCCGAATTTTCTTTGCTTGACTTCTGTTCGTATGTGAAATTGGATAGAGTCAGTGTCTATCATCCTGAACGGAGTTTAGAGAGTATGAGCCGCAGGGTGAGGCGTAAATTATTGGAACTGGAACGCCGCCATCCGAAAGCCTTGGAGGAAATAGAGGCGATGAAGCGGGAATTTGCCAAATTGGGAGTGAATGAGGACAATACCTATATGTTTATTCAAGGACATCACATTATGGATAGTGTAGTGATGAGATTGTTAGTACCTGTCTGCAATGTGTTACGCCGTGAACGTGAAACGGAGATTAAAGAACTGGCAGAGCATAATATGCAGTTTCATAATGAACTGACCAGCTATCAGCGCCGGCAGTTGGGAGTAGACATTGTACTCCGCAAACATACCAGCTATAAGTTATCACCTCTTTATAAAAAATTGGAAGCAGATATAGAACGTTTCTTGAAACATATCTGAATCGGTTATTTCTTATGGGAGGCAAGTGCTTTGGCTATGAAATGATCTAGTGAGAATTTACCCGGTCCTGCTATATACAATAATATGAATACTACCAGATAAATAAAGGCTAATTCTTTAACGGCGAAAGGATCAGAACCATGAACAACAAAGAATGCGATACACATGGTGAAGATCATCGGAAGCATTGCCAAGCGATAAAGGAATCCGAAAATGAAAGCCATCGAACAAACCATTTCACCAAAAATAGCCAGTACCAGTGAAAGTTGGCTGCCTATTCCTAAAGGATCGGGAAAACTGCCGGACATGACATCGTAGTTGGCCCATTTCTGTACACCGTGCGACATGAGTAAAATACCAAACAGGATTCGTAAAGCTAATATCAGAAGTGACATAGCAGTGCCATCGGGCTTGGATGGAAATAAGAATTTATAAATGACTGACATAATACGTTTTTATTTTTTTGTTTATACTATATTTATATAAACGTAACAAAAGGGTGAAATGTTCAAATCATTCACTGTTTGTTTCTTTGGAGATGGTTGATTCGCTCATATTAATTTTTTATTGTAGAAAAACTCTTGAAACGAATGTCAGGACTTCGTGCAAAAGGAATAAAAAAAGAACAATTATAATAAATATTAGTTCTATATGGTATAATGTTTGTCGTACCTTAGGTAACGATAAAAGCTAACATACGAATATATGAAAACAATTAAATGTATTGGAGTGCTGACATCCGGAGGGGATGCTTCTGGCATGAATGCCGCTATCCGTGCGGTAACCCGGAGTGCAATTTGTAACGGATTTAAAGTGAAGGGTATTTATAGAGGATATGAAGGGCTGATTAATGGAGAAGTGAAGGAACTGACCACCCAGGATGTGAGCAGTGTTATTCAACGTGGGGGAACGATGTTGAAGACAGCCCGTTCTGCTGAATTCCAAACAGTAGAAGGACGCAAGAAAGCATACGATACTATGCAGCGAGAAGGAATTGATGCTTTGGTGATTATAGGTGGAAATGGTTCTATTACAGGAGCCCGGATTTTTGCGGAAGAATATGATGTGCCTTGTATCGGGTTACCTGGTACAATAGATAATGATCTTTATGGTACTGACTTTACCATAGGTTACGATACGGCTTTAAATACGATTGTGGAATGTGTGGATAAAATCCGTGATACGGCAACCTCTCACGACCGTATATTCTTTGTGGAAGTGATGGGACGTGATGCCGGTTTTCTGGCTCAAAACAGTGCCATTGCTTCTGGTGCTGAGGCAGCGATTATTCCTGAAGATCGTACGGATGTGGATCAATTGGAGAAATTTATCGGGCGCGGTTTTCGTAAGACAAAGAATAGCAGTATTGTTATTGTTTCCGAGAGTCCGAAAGACGGAGGTGCCATGCATTATGCAGAGCGTGTCAAGAAAGAATATCCTCAATATGATGTGCGTGTTACCATTTTAGGGCATTTGCAACGTGGAGGTTCGCCTAGTGCTTATGACCGTATTCTTGCCAGCCGTCTGGGGGCGGGAGCTATTGATGCCATATTGGAAGGGCAGCGCAACGTGATGATTGGCATTCATAACGATGAGGTGGTATATGTACCTTTTTCTGAGGCAATTAAAAAAGACAAGCCCCTTGATAAATCGCTTATCAAGGTGCTTGATGAATTATCTATTTAATGAAAATAATCATGAAAGGAGAAGCGGAAGTAATTCTTCTGCTTTTTCTATGATATGTGCCGGATGTAAGGCTTCCAATTCTGTGCGCGGCCGGAATCCCCATGCCACACCTATAGCTGTTACTCCGGCATGATGCGCTGTTTGCATATCTACATTAGAATCACCTACATAAAGTATATCTTCCTGTTTGACTCCTGCTTTTGTCATGATTTCGTTTATGATGGATGGATCGGGTTTTGCGGGGATACCTTCGCGTTGTCCCAGTACTTCCACAAAGTTTATTTCTGGAAAATAGTGTGCTATTAACTTTCGGGTAGCTGCTTGGTATTTATTGGAGGCGACCGCTATCATGATCCCTTGCTGTTGCAGTGTTTTTAATAATTCGGAGATACCGGGATAAGGGCGGCTTAAATCGGCATTGTGCTCATCATAATAAGGGATGAATTGTGAACGTATCTTTAATACATTCTCTTCCGTACGCTCCCCTTCAGGCAGAGCACGCTCAAATAATTTATTGATTCCGTTTCCTACAAAAAAACGGTATGCTTCCATTTCATGTGTAGGATAGCCATAATACTGTAAGGCTTGGTTGGTGGCGGCAGCTAGGTCGGCAATAGTGTTCAGTAATGTGCCGTCCAGGTCGAATATTACAAGTTTCTTCATATTTGTACTTCTTTTATCGGTGCAAAGTTACTATTTTTGTATGCAAACTAATAATAATGCTTATGAACTTTCTAGAATTAGTGAAGGCGCGCTACTCTGCACGCAAATATGCCAATCGTCCTATTGAGGCTGAAAAGTTGGATTATATCATGGAATGTGTACGTTTTGCACCGTCTGCAGTTAATTTTCAACCATGGCGTTTCCGTATTGTTACAGATGAGGCCGTACTGAAAACGTTGTATTCATGTTATAAACGGGAATGGCTTGCTACGGCTCCTTGTATCATTGTGGCTTGTGTGAATCATAATGAGTCTTGGCATCGGCGTGCCGATAATAAGGATCACGCTGATATTGACATTGCTATTGCAGTAGAACATCTTTGTCTGGCTGCTGCCGAACAAGGACTGGGTACTTGTTGGGTTTGTAATTTTGACACTCCGCGATGCAGTGAGGTTTTGGGATTGCCTGAAAATTTGGAACCGGCCGTCTTGATTCCGGTCGGTTATGCGGAGGATGAACCCACAGAAAAGAAGCGGAAACCATTAAATGAAATCCTTCTTTAAAAAATCACAAAAACACCTTTCGGAGTGCCATCGGGCAGGCAGATTTAATTTCCTTTTACAGTGGACGAAGATACTATTAATCTCTTGGCCTGATGACTGTTCCGGATTTTAAGCTCATTCTTTTTAGTCTCTTCTTATTTTCTGATAATTTTGCATATTTTGTATTCCATTTATGATAGAAGTAAAGCCGAAATGGCTAAATTTGAGCACTTTTTAGGCTTTGAATAACCTATGAGTGTAGTAAGTACTATTAATAACACTAAAAATTATGGAGAACATAGGAGTTGGATTGATGTTGATGGTGGTCGGTATGGCGACTGTCTTTGTCATTCTCCTCATCGTTATCTATCTAAGCAAGTACCTTATTACTGTTGTCAACAAAGTGGCTCCCGAAGAAGCTCCTAAAAAAGCACCTGCTGTAGCACCTACGGCAGATACTGGTGCTATGGATGCTATTAAGGCGGCAGTTGAGATTTTGACGGCAGGTAAAGGTCAGGTGATAAAGATTGAGAAGTTATAATCCAAAAAAAGAAAAACACATTTATCAAAAATGGAAAGAGAAGTAAAATTTAGTCTGGTCTTTCGCGATATGTGGCAGAGTGCAGGTAAGTACGTGCCTCGTGTAGACCAGTTGGTTAAGGTTGCCCCGGCTATTATTGAAATGGGCTGTTTCGCCCGTGTGGAAACAAATGGTGGTGGTTTTGAACAAGTAAATTTATTGTTTGGTGAAAATCCGAATAGAGCTGTGCGCGAGTGGACGAAACCCTTCCACGAAGCAGGCATCCAGACCCATATGCTGGACCGTGCGTTGAACGGTCTCCGTATGAGTCCCGTTCCGGCAGATGTCCGTAAATTATTCTATAAGGTTAAACATGCGCAGGGAACGGATATTACCCGTACTTTCTGCGGATTGAATGACGTCCGCAACATTATCCCCTCTATCGGCTATGCTCATGAAGCCGGAATGATTTCACAATGTTCGCTCTGTATCACTTTCTCTCCGGTACATACTGTGGAATATTATGTGAATATGGCCAAACTGCTTATAGAAGCCGGAGCCGATGAAATCTGTATCAAAGATATGGCCGGCATCGGACGTCCCGTTTCATTGGGAAAGATTGTTGCCGGAATCAAGAAGATTAAAAATATTCCTATACAGTATCACTCTCATGCGGGGCCCGGATTCAATATGGCTTCTATTTTGGAAGTATGCCAGGCTGGTTGCGACTATATTGATGTAGGTATGGAACCATTGTCATGGGGAACCGGCCATGCTGATTTGATTAGTGTGCAAGCCATGTTGAAAGATGCCGGATTTAAAGTGCCCGAAATTAATATGGAAGCGTATATGAAAGTGCGTTCTATGATTCAGGAGTTTATGGATGATTTCCTTGGTTTATATATCAGTCCCAAAAACCGTCTGATGAATTCTTTACTGATTGCTCCGGGATTACCGGGCGGCATGATGGGAAGTTTGATGGCCGATCTTGAAACGAACCTGGAATCTATCAACAAGTATAAGGCAAAACGTAACCTGCCGTTTATGACCCAGGATGAATTGTTGATCAAGCTGTTCAATGAAGTTGCTTACGTATGGCCGCGTGTGGGCTATCCTCCTTTGGTAACTCCGTTTAGCCAGTATGTGAAGAACCTTGCCATGATGAATGTAATGGCTATGGAGAAAGGTAAGGAACGTTGGGGAATGATTGCCGATGATATTTGGGATATGATTTTGGGTAAAGCAGGACGTTTACCGGGTAAACTGGCCCCTGAAATTATTGAAAAGGCAGAACGTGAAGGCCGCAAGTTCTTTGATGGCAATCCTCAGGACAATTATCCCGACCAGTTGGAAAAATATCGTAAGATGATGCTTGAAAAACAATGGGATAAAGGACAGGATGACGAAGAACTGTTTGAGTATGCCATGCATCCGGCCCAGTATGAAGCTTATAAGAGTGGAAAGGCGAAAGAAGACTTCTTGGCAGATGTGAAGAAACGTCGTGAGGAGAAGGCGAATGCCACTACTCCTGTCGAAGCTGAAAACAAAACAAAAGTACTGACAGTGGATGTGAACGGACAACCTTATCGTGTTACAGTGGCATATGGTGCTGTAGATCCTGCTACGCTGACAGCTGCTTCGGGTGCAGTTCCTGCACAAACTGCTCCTGCTCCGGTAGGTGAAGGGAAAGATGTGCTTTCTCCGTTGGAAGGTAAATTCTTCTTGGTAAAGAATGCTCAGGAAACCCCGAAGAAGGTGGGTGAAAAGGTTAATAAAGGTGATGTGATTTGTTACGTCGAAGCAATGAAGACCTATAATGCGATCCGTGCGGAATATGACGGTACTATAACTGCTATTTGCGCTAATTCGGGTGACACGGTTTCAGAGGATGACGTATTAATGAAAATAGTATAATGGAAGATATATTTGAAAGACTTTATGATATGACTGCTTTCAGCAATATTATTGCTGAGCCGCAATTCTTGATAATGTATGCCATTGCGTTCATCTTACTTTACTTGGGTATCAAGAAAAAGTACGAACCACTGCTGCTGATTCCGATAGCTTTCGGAGTGTTGCTGGCTAACTTTCCCGGTGGTGAGATGGGGGTTGTCCAGGCCGATGAGAATGGCATGGTAATGGTGAATGGAGCACTGAAGAACATCTGGGAAATGCCGTTGCACGAAATTGCGCACGACTTGGGCCTGATGAACTTTATCTACTACATGTTGATTAAGACCGGTTTTCTTCCGCCTATTATTTTTATGGGGGTAGGTGCTTTGACAGACTTTGGTCCGATGTTGCGTAATCTGCGGCTTTCTATTTTCGGAGCAGCTGCACAGTTGGGTATTTTCACTGTATTGCTGGTAGCTATCTTGATGGGGTTCACTCCGAAAGAAGCGGCTTCATTGGGGATTATTGGTGGAGCAGACGGTCCTACCGCTATCTTTACCACTATTAAACTGGCTCCCCATTTGCTAGGGCCGATTGCCATTGCCGCTTATTCGTATATGGCTCTGGTACCCGTTATCATTCCGTTGGTTGTGAAAATCTGGTGTACGAAGAAAGAATTGAGTATCAATATGAAGGAACAGGAAAAGAAATATCCTTCTTCGGTAGAAATCAAGAATCTTCGTGTGCTGAAGATTGTATTTCCGATTGTAGTGACTACGGTGGTCGCTCTGTTTGTGCCAAGTGCAGTGCCTTTGATTGGTATGTTGATGTTTGGTAACTTGATTAAGGAAATAGGTAGTGATACTTCACGTTTGTTTGATGCAGCTTCAAATAGTATCATGAATGCGGCAACTATCTTCTTGGGGTTGTCAGTCGGTGCGACAATGACTACGGAGGCATTTTTGAACTGGACTACTATCGGCATTGTGGTAGGTGGTTTCTTGGCGTTTGCCTTGTCTATTTCCGGTGGTATCTTGTTTGTGAAGTTGATGAATCTTTTCACCAAAAAGAAAATCAATCCACTGATTGGTGCTACAGGTTTGAGTGCTGTGCCCATGGCCAGCCGTGTGGCTAATGAAATTGCTTTGAAGTATGACTCCAAAAATCATGTGCTTCAATATTGTATGGCAAGTAACATTTCAGGAGTTATCGGTTCTGCCGTGGCTGCCGGTGTGCTGATTTCATTCCTACAATAAAATACATTGTATTTAAATTATTCGGACACGAATTATACGGAAATTACAGGTGTTTTAGACAATACTGTAAAATCTGTATAGTTCGTGTTTTTTATTCATTCTCTCTGTATCGTTCTCCTAGCTAAAACAAATAGAATAGGCCCTCTCCTCACGAAGAAAGCCTATCATCCGATTAATGTTTAATATAAGAGAGAGTTTTATAGTCCTAACAGTTCATTGAACTTCTCTGCTGTTTTGGGATCTGACGGACGTGTCATATTAGCAGAGATGATGTTACCATCCCGATCCAGCAGGATAAAACGGGGAATGCCGTTAATGAGGTAAGCATCCATAAAGGTCCTGTCTGTTCCCATGTGTAACTGGATCCCTTTCAACTGCTCCTTTGTTACCATGTTCTCCCATGCCTTTTTGTTCTTGTCGCATGACAGGCTGACAAAATGAATATCCTTTCCTGCATATTTCTCTTCCAGTTCCTTTAACGCGGGAAGTTCTCCACGGCAAGGACCACACCAGGTAGCCCACACGTCAATATAGATATATTTTCCTTTCAAGTCAGTCATTGAAACCGTCTTTCCATTTATATCCGGATAGGAGAAGCTAGCTGCTGAGGGATTGCCTGATCTTAATTTTTCCCACTTGGTACAAAGTGCGTTGAATTTTTCTATGGACTTTGTATCCTTCACGTGTTTGCGGAATAGGACAATCAGTCCGTCTGCTTCATCCAGTCCGTTATTGTCTACAAAGTTATAAACAAATTGGTCAATCAGAAATTCTGCAACCTTTTCATCCTGTATGGTTGCATCTATGTAGTTTACACATTGTTCTGTTGAACTTGATGCAATCGTTTTTCCTTTATTACTAAAGGCGCTGATAGCATCGGGAAGGAAAGCCTTATATTCTTTCAGCGCTAATAAACCGGCATTGATCGGAGTAATAGCTTCCAGTTTCTCATAATATGCTTTGGAAGGAATATAGTTGTCATCCTTTCCAAAATGAGGATGATACAAAGCGTATTTGGAGAAATAATAATACGTATAGAATTGCAGACGTATTTTTTCCTGTGCAGTGAAATCGGCCGGAAGTTTTGCGGCTTCCAATACTTGGCAATTGACTGCATACAGGCTGTCTCCTTTGTGTATAAGGGAGGCTTCCTGCATTTTCATGTCGGGCATGCCGAGTGATCGGAGCTCTTTGCTTCCCAGATAGGTGTTGATAGCGGCGCCTGCTCCTTCAAAGGTTGTGTTTCTCCACATGTTATCACTGTCGAATGACAAAGTAAGGTCTTGATTAGGGTCCAAATAAAGGGTACGGCGTCCGCGTGTGTATTGCATGGTTACATATTGCGGAGTGAATCCCGTGATTTCTATGTTGCCGTTTCCTGCGGCGTCAATCGCTACTTCTTTTTGTTCGCCACTTTGGCTGAAAGTCAATATAACTTTGACCTTCTCATTGGGATTGGTGACCTTAAAAGTGAGCTTTGCAGCTTCCGCAGCAGTGAAGGTACTCAGCGCAAGGCCAAGTACCAGGATGGATTTTAGAGTTCTCATCTTATTTTTTTCTTTTAGGTTTCATTTTCAATGCATCGGGACGCATGTTATAGACTTTCTTTCCGTATGCGGGTTCTGTGCTGAGGCTGGCAGGGATGGGGGCTTTGCCGTTCAGTTTACGAAGCACCATTTCCAAGGCGGCTGCATATTCCTGATGGATGAAAGCATCATCTCTGTCTGTTTGGTTATAAGCAATGTATTGCAGATAGCCTACACATTTGTTGAACCAGAATTCGGGAAGTTCCTCTGCCTTGTATCCCAAACGGGCGATAAATTTCAATCTGCCGATCAACTCTTGTTGGTTGATTGTGGTATCTGCAATCATCGCATCAATCTGGGTAGCTGCCGCTTCATACTTTTGTTCCCGGATATCATTATTGATACGGATCATTTTCAAGTTGAAATCTTTTCCTTCATAGTTGCATAAGGCTTCAATTTCCGCCAATTCGCCGTATGAAGTTTCTTTTGCCAGTTTGGCATCAACATTTTTTTTACCGAAACGCTGACAGAAATCTGCATAATTGTCTGATACTTGCTTTAGGTACGGGTTCATGCCGTTGATGGTGTTTACATATACTTCCCATACATCCGGATCAGTCAGTTTGGCGCCTCCTTTTATTAATTCGTCAAAAGCGGTCTGTACGTTCTTGCGTGCATAGACTGAATAGTGATAATTGATGTAATCAATTAAAAAAGCACGCTCCCTGTTTCCTTTGGTATATTGGTCTTGCAGGTAAAAAGAACGTTTGGTAGGAACGGTTGCGTCTTTTCCTGTCTGAATAAACTGTTCGGGAGTCTGACGACTGCTGCTGTGATGGACGATTTCTTCGGTAGCAGGATCTATGAATGCATAGGTGGGATAACTGCGTACACCGTATTTCTTGGCTAATGTAATTCCTTCACCTTCTTCAGCATCAATTTTGAGGTTGATGAAAGTTTGGTTATAGTAGTAACCCACTGTAGGCAATGAGAATACGGTTTGTGCCATATTCAGGCAAGGTCCGCACCATTGGGTATAGAAATCAATGAATATCAGTTTATTTTCTGCTTTGGCCTTGGCTACGGCTTCTGCCCAAGTAGTGCCGTGTAGGAAATTGATTCCTGCATTCTGGGCACTTAAGTGAATCGCATAGATACATGCGAAAATGAGTAAGATATATTTTTTCATGTCTTTGAATTTAATATGTTAATAACCGGGGTTTTGTTTACATTCCAGATTAGAACTGATTTCTGACGACGGAATGGCATCAATACGGCGGTCTATGATGCGTTGGTAATAATTGTCTCCTTGTGCTTCCGATTTCTCATATTCTTTTTCCAAAGCTTCTCTTAACGTCTTGTTCAAGGCAAGCAGACGGGTGAAATCGGGTTTCTCCGTGTATCCTGCAAAACGGATCATGGCAAACCATTCATGCCAGTTCTCGAAAGACAATTCCAGCATCCATTCGTTGAATATGGCCGTTTCCAGTTCTTCGTTATTGGCTGGAAGAATAATTTCGGCTCCTGCTCTTTCGCGTAGTTTACGGATCGGTGCATAGGCTTCGGATATAGAGGCTCCCGAACGATACAAGGCTTCGGCTTTAATCAGATAAAGTTCGGAAACACGGCTGAAGATGACAGGCATGTCATTGGCATCGTTCAGCAGCTTTTTCACTGACTTCAGATTATAAGCCACGGCAGAACTGCGGCTGTCCATCAAACTGTCTACTTTAGAGAAGATGGCATCGGCGCGAGGATCATCCCCCACCAGTTCCACATACTCATTGGTGGGCCCCCAATAGCCTTGTTTCTTCGTGGGGCTGTTACCATAACATTGCTGGCGGGTGGAAGTGTTGGTTGCATCTTTTTGGTCGAATACACGAGCGAACAGAATCTCTTTGGTTGTTGAAAACTTATCAAAAACGTCACCGTAGTTTGCTTCCGGCAATGGAGCATTTGTATCAATCGCATCATTGACTGCTGCTACCGCTTCTGTGTATTTTCCTGCATACAGCAATACTCTTGCCTTTAATGCCTTGGCTGCTTCTTTAGAAGCTTGTGAAAGCTTTTTCCAATCAGGAGCTTTTTCAATCGCTATTTCCAGTTGATCCAGAATATATTGATAAGAATCGGCTACGGAGCTACGCGCCTTCAAAGCATTGGATACGGATGGAGCTTCATTGCGCATGACCACCCCGTATTCACTGTTCATATCCCAAAATTCGCAGTAACGAACCAAGACGTTGAAGTAGGCCAGAGCACGTAAATAGGCTATTTCACCTAACACTTCGGCTCTACGGTTTCCTGAGAACTCTCCGTCACTCATACGGTTACAGGCTGTTTCCAGGAAGTTGGCATTTTTGATTACAGCGTAATCTGCGTCCCATTCCGTTGCATCACTGAATGATAGGGTAGGCAACATTCGCTCGGAGTAGTAAACGGCATTACCGGCGCTTACAATTTCTTGACGCCACATGGTTCCGGCTTTGAATGAACCACTTACTGTAGGAAATATGACATTGAACCCATTCCCGGGCAAGGAGTAATAGATTCCGTTTAAAGCTAACTCTACAGCAGCGGGTGTTGTGATGGCGCCGTCTAAATCTGCTTCGAATTCGGGCTTTTGGTCCAAGACATCTACCAACTGGCACGAGGAAACGCCCATTGTAAGTAAAGCTAAGAATATATATTTTTTCATTCGATTATACATTTAAATGATTATAAGTTAATTTTTAAACCTGCCGAGAAAGAGCGGAAACCTGGATAAGCTGAGGTTTCATAGTTACCGCCATAATTACTGTTACTGTTTACGGTAGCAGGGTCTGTTCCCGGATAAGAGGTGATCGTGAACAAATTGGTAGCCGAGATAAATAGTTGTCCTTTAATTACTTTGTTTAAAGGTAAATTATAAGTCAGACGCACTTCCTGCAAACGGAAGAAGGAGGCATCAAACAATTCATGATCGGTGAGTCTAGGTACACCGTCACCTATATACAAGGCCGGGTATTTGGCATCTTTGTTGGTGTCAGACCATCTGTCATTCAATCCATAGTCAATCAAACCGGTTAATTGTCCGGGTAGATTCTGCAATGTCTTGTTATAGATCTTCAAGCCACCAATCTGATATCCGAAGTTGGCGAACAAACTAAATTGTTTATAAGATAAATTAGCAGTCAAACCGCCGAACAAATCCGGATCAGGATTACCGATAATAACACGGTCATTGTAGTTGATGATTCCATCCCCGTTCAGGTCTTTGATTTCCAAATGTCCCGGTTTTAAGGAGTTCCCATCGTAATAACTTTGTCCCTTTGATTTAGCATAGGCGTTCAATTCATCTATTCTGGCCTGGTCTTGTATGATACCGGCATATTCATAACCATGGAAAGCTCCCATTGGATAACCTACAGCCAATACTTGGTCGGCATAGCTGCCTTGAACCACTACATCCATAGCTGATTGTGCTTTACCTTCTTCAACCAGTCTGGTGACTTTATTCTTGTTATGTGACATATTCAAGGTCAAATCCAAACTCCAGTCTTTAGTAGATAATACACGGCCCACCAGGTTTATTTCAATACCGCGGTTGGTCAGTGCTCCGATGTTACGGTTCATCTGCATGGAGCCGCCGGTTGCGCTGGGTGGGAAATCAAATGACCAGATCAAGTCTTTGGTATCTTTGATATAGCCGGAGATAGAACCGGTCAGTCGGTAGTCGAACAATGCGAAATCAAGACCTAAATCATATTGGGTCGATTTTTCCCAACGGATGTCGCGGTTACCCACTTGTTTGTGTATAATGGCTGATAGATTATTATAGCTGGTTGCTTCGTATAAATCACGATTAGAGAAGCTGGTTAAGTTTTGGGTACCGGTAGTACCTACGCTGGCACGCAATTTCAAATCATTAATGAATGTCAGGTTTTTCATGAAGTTTTCCTGAGAGATACGCCACGCAATGGCTCCCGAAGGGAAGAAACCATAACGGTTGTTCGAACCAAACATGGATGAACCATCATAACGTCCTGTAAAAGTAAACAGGTAGCGCTCCATTAATTTATAATTGATACGGGCAAATGAAGAGAACAAACCACTTGCATTATATCCGTTGCCCCAAGATGAGATGCTTGCAGCACTTCCCAGATTGGTGTAGATGTCATTATCCGGATAAGTTTGGCCGTTCATGGTGGTGCTACGGCTGATGCCGCGTTCAAAGGAGACACCGGCTACGGCATCCAGTACATGGTTCTTGTTGAACTCATAGTTATAATTCAATGTATTGTCGAATACGGTTTTTGAATATTTATAATGATATTCAGATCCGCTAGCTTCATTTCTAGTACTTAGAAAACTTGGACTAAATGAATTGTTTTCAGTAAATTGTAAATTACCTGATAAGCTGGAACGGAAGCGGAATCCTTTCCAGATATCAACTTCTCCATATACGGTTCCCATGATACGGTAAATATTATTATGGTTCTTCTTATAGGTGTTAGCTACCGGATTGGCACTGCCACTTGATAAATCAAATTCACCATTGTCATTGTATATAGGAAGGTCAGGACGGAAACCTTGCGCACTAAATAGTGAAGTGTTTGCATTATCTTGGTCTGTATAGCTCATATTGGCATTAATACCAAAACGGAGGATAGGCAGCACATTCATTTCTGTAGACACACGTGCGTTATACCGGCTCAGGTCACCTCCTTTGACCATACCTTGCTGATCGAATACTGATAATGAAATAAGGTATTTGGATACTTTACTGCCTCCGCTTACAGTCAAGTCGGCATTATGGCGGATGGCAGTTTGTTTCACTTCGTCAAACCAGTTGGTATTAGCACTACCTAATGCAGTGGAATTAGGCTCAAGAATTTCTAATGCATATTGGTTGGACGGATCATATACCAAGGTTTCTTTAGCGAAGCGGCGTACTGTTTCGCGCCATTCGTCACCATATAAAATACGGAAATTCTTGATCTGGACATCAGTGGTTACATTATAATTGAAGTTGACGGTGGGTTTGGAACCTTCTACTCCTTTTTTGGTGGTAACGATAACTACACCATTTGCAGCACGAGAACCATAGATAGCAGCCGCAGAAGCATCTTTCAGTACGTCCATAGACTGAATGTCATTGGGCGAAATTGCATCCAGCATACTGGGATCTTCTACAGGAACTCCATCGATCACATACAAGGGTTCATTGGAACCGGTCAATGAGGTAGCACCACGCACACGCACGCGGACTGTTTCGCCCGGTACACCGGTATTTTGTGATACCTGTACACCAGCGGCCAAGTTTTGAAGCATGGAAGTTACATTAGGAGTATTTAATTGACTTAATTGTTTTAACCCTACTGAAGCCACAGAACCGGTCAAATCTTTTACAGAAGAAGTACCATAACCTACTACGACCACTTCATCCAGATTGGTTACTTCGCTTTCCATTTTTATATTGAAGACATGTCTGTTACCAATTTTCTCCTTAACCGTCTGCATACCGATAAAGCTGATCATCAGTTCGTCGTTTTTAGTATTTTCGGGATAAGACAACATGAACTGCCCATCCATATTGGCTACAGTACCGAAAGTTGTACCTTGGATGACAATAGAAGCTCCAATGACCGGTTCACCCGTATCATCTTTGATAACTCCGGTAATCGTTCTGCGTTTGGCATTTCTGTCAATCGGTAATATTAACACATAATTGTTTTCTACCAACTCATAACGCATACCTGCCTGGCTACAAATCACTGAAAGTGCTTGCTCCAGAGGTTCTTTGTTTAATGTTAGTTTCAAAGGTACATTGTTTAAAGTTGCATCTTCGTACATGATATTAATGCCGGTTTGCTTTTTGACCATGTTAAGGGCCTCTTTCACACTGATGTTTTCACTTTTGATAGTGACTGTCTTGTCAGCTGATACATTTGCAAACACAGCGTTGAATGTGCAGAATATGCACATTAGCATTACTAAAAACCTCATTTTTGGAGGTTTAGCTACTAAACGCTTCCAAAGCTCGTTTCTTTTCATAAAACTCAAATAACTTATTTAATAATTTAGAATGTTCCTGTTATACAGGGCTTGATTATTGTTTTTTTACTAATATGGTTTCTCCCTTTTTCTCAAACTTGACATCGGATACACGATGAATGATGTCTAGTGCAAAGTCCAAAGGCTTGTTACGGAAAATAACTCCGGTGAATTTCATGGTTTCTAATTCCTTGGATGCTATTTGAATATCTACATTATAGCATCGGGACAGACGGGCTATCAGCAAAGGAAATGGCATTGCGTCAAACTCCATAGCACCCTCAGTCCATGAAATATAGAATTCAGTATCTACTTTGGAAACTTTTGATTGTGCAGAAGAGTAATGTTCGCCTGGTAGTAGATAATATTCACCTGATGGAGCATTTACCTTTAATTTTCCTTCAATTAAGGTTACTGATAATTCTTCATCGGGATAAGCCGAGATATTGAAAGTTGTTCCTAATACATAAATAGCATGGTCGTGTGTTTTTATTATGAAAGGGCGGGCTTCATCGTGTGTTACCTCAAACATGGCCTCTCCTTCCAAAGTGACTTCTCGGGTATCTCCGAATTGAACCGGAAAATCAATATGAGAGTCCGCATTCATTTTTACTTTTGTGCCATCAGCTAATACTATTGCGTACTCCGAACCTTTTGGCACTATAATTTTATTCTGTAATAATTCAGTATCCAGTTTGGGTTTGTGGGGGGAATCACTTTCTTGAGGAAATATGATTTCTCCATTGTTGATATGACTTCCATTGATTTCCCGTTGGTTTTCATAGAGGGGAACTACAGAATGGTTTGCTTGTACCCAGGTGGCTTTAGGAGTTTCTGTGTTTTTGGGAAGAGGGGATTGTTGTGGCTGTTCGTTTTGGGCAATGGCAGGTACTGGCTTCTGGCCATTGAAATATAAAATGGAGGTAATTCCTATTAGTATTGCTATTGCAGCGGCCGAGGAATAAATAGCGATACGGCGATGAATAGTATGGGACCGGTTACAACGGTGTTGAATAGACTTCCATGAGGCTTCTTTATCAAACTGATGTAATAAGTTAAGTTGGTTGTTTACATGGTGGAGTGAAAGTAACTTCACAAAGATTTCTCTATGCGATGCGTCTTCTTCAATCCATAGCTTTAATTCTTCCAATTCCTGCTCGTTAAGCTGATGGGACAGGTATTTTTGAATTAGTGTTTCCGTTTTACTCTTTTGCATAATTGTTGTACAGTTTAACAGAAGTATCACAAATACGCAAAATGGGTGACAAAAATCTGAATAAATTTATAAATTAAATAAGATTAGAATTTCTATCATATTGAAACGACGCAACATTTTTAGTGCGCGTGATAGATGGGTTTTTACTGTATTTACGGAAATATGGAGCTCTTCAGCTACTTCTTTGTACTTTTTATCTTCCAGAACAATTTTGACTAGAACATTGTACTCTTGTTCTGGCAATTTTTTTAATTCAGTCAGTAGCTGGTTTCTTTTTTGCAATAGTTCTTCCTCATCATAAAAGTCATCGATAGGAGAAGAAGATTCTTCTTCCATTTCGTCTAAAGAAAAGTAACGTTCTCGCTGCACTTTTGTCAGTGAAGAGAAACGGACGGCATTGAACAACCATGCGTGCAGATTGGAGGAAATGGTGGTATGTGAGTTTTTGTCCCAAAAACTGACAAATAGATTCTGTACAATATCTTCTGAAGTTTCCGTAGAGCCTGTGAATTGTACAGAGTAGAGGCATAAAGGGAGATAATAAGTATCATACAGTAGACGAAAGGCCTTTTCTTTGTTTTCAGCAAAGAGAGCTAGTATCCTTTCGTCTACTTCATTATATCTATTGTATTTTCTTGCATTATTGTTCATGGATGCCTTTTGCGGCACAAAATTAGGAATTTAACCGACACGATATACGACTTTCACCGATTAAAAATGCAAAAAGTACAATGTATTATGAATATTTTCTTTATTTTTCAATTCTGAACCAGTCAGCGTCTGTCCATCCTCCGTCATTGGTTACAATAGCGGGGCGCGTACAGAAGATACCTACCTTGGCTCCTATCCATTTACCTTCTTTTACTTGGAAAGTTTCTCCTAATGGCTGGAATTTCTTGCCGTCCGTACTGTAACTGAGGTTACATTTCACTAATAAGTCGTGACCGCCTTCACTGGCTTTAATCTTGTCTCCTTTTGCAGAAAATTTAGCGCGAAGATAGATTGTGCCGCCTTTTAAGGGAACGGAAGCATTTACTTTTTCAGTAGCCCCCCGATCGGCTTTCAGGCACTCCACTTGTGACAGGACAAGTCCGTTGTCTGTGTTTTCAACAACTAATCCGGCATAATCCATTCCCATTACAACCAGTCCCGTACGTTCACCTTTATATTTTTCTGTCGGCTTGAAAGTAAGCTTGGTGGTGGCAGTAAAATTGGGAGCCGGGGTTTTTTGTAGCATCAGATTAGAAACATTCCATAAACTTTTATAATCTTCGGGAACTGGGTAGGAGTATAGACGTACAAATCCTTCTCCTCCGTTGAAATAAGCCCATTTTTCATTGATGTTAGCCTGCCATTGCCATTGAGGAGACAATGTATAACCATCAAACTCGTCACTTTCTTGCGGGGTACAAATAGGATAGTTCTTACCTACATTAGGCTTTTTATAAGTCAGAACAGGTTCACCACAACCATCGCCGTCTTTATCAACACCTATAACGGGCCAGTCATCAACCCATTTCATAGGTTGCAGGTGGACTAAGCGTCCGTAAGCTCCTACGTCTTGGAAGTGCATGAACCAGTCTTCTCCTGTAGGGGTGTCTACCCAACCGCCTTGATGAGGTCCGTTGACGGGAGAGTTGCCTTGCGCTAATACTGTTTTCCATTCGTATGGACCGTATACGTTTTTTGAGCGAAGTACGACTTGCCATCCTGTAGGAACGCCGCCTGCCGGATGGAAGATGTAATAGTATCCATTACGTTTATAGAATTTGGGCCCTTCACAAGTTTGATGTGCTTCATGACCATCGAAAATGATACGGGATTGTGTGATAGCTTTACTTGCATCAGCACTTAGCTCACAAATTGTAATTACACTTTTCAGTCCGGCCCGGCTTCCTGCATAAGCGTGAACCAGATATACACGACCGTCATCATCCCATAATGGGGTCGTGTCGATGATGCCCTTTCCAGCTTTCACCAAAACTGGCTCGCTCCAGGGACCTTTCGGATCTTTGGCTTTCACCATGAATACTCCTTGGTCCGGGTCACCCCAGAATATATAGAATTCACCGTTATGGTGACGGATACTGGGTGCCCATACACGGTTGCCATGTTCAGGACGGACATCGGTAACAGGGGGCAGTGCGTAGGGTACAGCCGCACCTATGATAGTCCAGTTGACAAGGTCTTTGGAGTGTAATATTTGTAAACCGGGCAGACAGTTGAAACTGGATGAGGTCAAATAATAATCGTTTCCTACACGGCAAATGTCCGGATCGGAGTAATCCGCATACAGGACTGGATTTTTGTAGGTTCCATTGCCTTGATCGGCCACCCAGGCTTGGGATACATAATTCTGTGCGGGAGCAGATAAAAAACAGCTTCCTAGCAGACAGAGAGTGATTAGTCGTTTCATGGTTTTAGATTTTTTATTTAATCGTAATTTTGCAAGGATGTTCCAATTCTTTTCTCCATTGGGGAAGATAATTGAACCAGTCTTTCATATCTTTAAATCCGAAACTTTCTTTTTTTGAGGTGAAAGTAACGTAATAGTGGAAATGCTGTTGCCCCAGTGCTTGTAAGGTATATAAGTAGTTTGATCCGTCTTGTACTTCTTTACCGATATATTTAGGAATGAAAGTTCCCATACCTGTTGTTTCCTTCACATAGCCTATGGTGTCTGTGACAGGCCAGTCGGTTCCCCAGCTTCCAGTCAGTCCTTTATGGTCGCTCATGTGACCTCCTTCTTTCAGAATCTGTACACCTGCTGCAAAGACTTCCTGTTTAAGCGGACGGTCAAACAGGACATCTACCTTCATGTCTCGATGACCGCCATAGATGGTATATCGATTGATCATGTTCAAATCGTTTCCTTGATATTCCCAACCGATGACTTCTGCTTCGACGATGGCACGTACAGGTCCGGAGGCTAGTACACGTTCCGTGCGGTTTACTACTGGTTTTATGTGGGTCGCTTCAGTACCATTCCAACCTTTTAATGCACCTACACCACCACTATTGTAAACACGTAGCGCATCATCTCCGTAGCCGTTGGCACGTTGCGCTTTGGTAGGGTAGAAACAAGTCTCTTTTATTTCCAGTCTTTTATTTACTTTGCTATATGGATCTACCGTCTGTTTTTCATTGAAATAGATACGATAGGCAACTAATTCACTCTCTATAGCCGGTCCGTGATGGTAAACAAAACTATATACATTCTCGGTTCCTGCCGCTGAAAATCCCGTAATATTGGCGAATTTGTTGTTATGTCCGTAAGCTTTCATTTGGGCATAAGTACGTGCCGGATAGTTTTTTTCACTTTTTTCTGAAGAGAGAATTACACGGAAACTTTTATTGCTTTTGGCTGGCATATCGATAAGGAAAGCCAGTTCGTCAGCACGTGCGTCACCGTTCAGATCGTCTAGTTGGGACGGAATTTCTTTATTACCTTCCCATACAGTGGCGGATTTGATGTTGAAACCTGCTTTCAGGTTATTTAAATCTATCACTACCGGTTCATCGGTCTTATTTTGAGTCCATTCATTACTGACTTCTACGGTCAGTGTCTTTTCGCCTTTTTGTGCAAAAGAGTTGGTAAAGCATCCTGCTAATAATGTGAGGACAATAATTGAGCGCTTTTTCATAATGATGTATAGTTTATTATTTTAAGCACGGATCATACGGATTACACAGTGTTAGTATGAAAACCGTGTTTATCCGTGCAATCCGTGCTTTACTATTTTTATAAATTAAGTGGAGAAATGCACTAATGGGTGTAAGAATTAGAAGTTGAGTTCTTCTCCTTGTGCCCCGATTTCAGCATGATTCTTTCCGTCTATCATTACATTGGAAACATTTTGCATCTTCAAGTTCTTTCCACTTTTTAATAACTCTATTTTGATATTTTTCATATTAACTTCGTCGGCTTCGCTTAATACTACACCTTCTTTAGCATTAGATACGATGATATTCTCCATATTGATATTCTTGATTCTCATCTCAGGCAAACCATTGAAGAACACAGCCCTGCCTGCTCCGTTACAGGTTACATCTTTGATAAAGATATTACGGAATATCGGAGTTTCTTCTGTTACAGGAGGGATGGTAGTTTCTGCTTTCTTTTCATCCTGATTAGGGTCTTCACCACGACCTTTTCCACCATAGTATAAATTGAATATTAATGCTTCGTTCGGAATATTAATCATGTTGATATTGCTGATGTAGATATTCTCTACCAATCCGCCACGCCCACGATTACTTTTAAAGCGTAAGCCAACATCTGTACCCATGAAAGTACAATTGTCTACATATATGTTGTTTACGCCTCCTGACATCTCACTACCTACAACAAAACCTCCATGTCCATGTAATACGGTGTTGTTCATAACGATGACATTTTGACAAGGTTCACCGCGTTTGCGCCCTTGTTCGTCCTTTCCTGACTTTATACAGATACCATCATCTCCTGCATCAAATGAGTTGTTGATAATCAATGCTTTATTACATGATTCCAAATCAAGAGCATCTCCGTTTTGTGAGTACCAAGGATTAGAAACTGTAACTTTATTAATTGTAATATTTTCACATGATAGCGGATGTAAGCACCAACTAGGTGAATTTTTGAATGTCGCTCCTTCCAGCAATACCTTATTACATTTGATGAAACTTAGCAATACAGGACGTAACCAATCGCGCATGTAGTCCCAGTCAGAATCGGTAAGTTCTCCACGAGGTACATTGAAGTTGTCTTTTGATAGGATAGCACCTTTCAATGCACCTTCACTGGGATACCAGATTCTTCCGTCGGCATCTACTACACCACCAGAGGCGATCAATTTTTTCCATTGACCTTCAGTCAGTTTATCTTTCTTGGTCGGACGCCATGTGTCTCCATTACCATCAAATACTCCGTGACCTGTAATCGCTATATTTTCAGCATTACGTGCTGAAATAGGAGACTGGCAACGACGGGTTTCCAAACCTTCAAAAGACGTGTTTATAATGGGATATAGTGAATGGTCTGCACTGAATAATACTAATGCATTCTTTTCTGTATATAGATTCACATTGCTCAATAGTTCGATGGGACCGGTCAACCACAAGCCTTCAGGGATAATGACTTTACCACCGCCTTTGGCATTAACCTGTTGGATTGCATCATTAATAGCCTTTGTGTTTAAAGTAATACCGTCTGGTTTGGCACCGAAATCTATGATGTTTACCGAATAGTCTGGGAAAGTAGGTTGTTCAACTTTATCCATCTTGAAAGGGAGACTTGTATAGATGGCGGGATCTATGATATCTTCTACAATAGTCGTAGACGGACAATTATTACATCCGGTCAAAAGGGGGATTAAACATGTGGCAGGAAGTAATAGAATCTTCTTTATTAAAGTAGTCATTGGTATTATATATGTTTAAGATTAATAATTATCTAGTTGATTGTTGCTTTAAGAAGTCTTATCACTCTCCCGTAAAAGACCCTCACGGGCTATTTACGGGAGTAGCAATAATGTTTCATGTTAACCTAATTCTAACCTTAAATAAATATTATGAAAAAACCTCTTAATTCGATGGCAAATATAACTGAAAGAATTGTCCTTTATGTGCACTATTTGATAGAATAAGTGGATTTTTTGTTAAATTCTCATTTAGCTGAAACCTTAAATGGTAAAAATTAGTTTTATAATTGCATTATTTCTTCATTTGTGTGCAAAAAAAGCTATGATTAATTTATTTGTTTGTATCTTTGCAAACTAATTTAACAATAAAGAAGGTATGAGTTACAATTTGTTGAAAGGAAAAAGAGGTATTATTTTTGGTGCATTGAACGAACAGTCTATCGCATGGAAAGTTGCTGAAAAGGCTGTAGAAGAAGGTGCGTCCATTACATTGTCCAATACTCCGGTAGCTGTCCGCATGGGAGAAGTTTCTGCTTTAGCTGAGAAACTGAATTGTGAGGTAATTCCAGCAGATGCAACCAGCGTTGAAGATTTGGAGAATGTTTTCAAACGTTCGATGGAAATATTAGGTGGAAAAATAGATTTCGTTCTTCATTCTATCGGTATGTCTCCTAACGTTCGTAAGAAACGTACTTATGATGACCTCGATTATGATATGTTGAGCAAGACTTTGGATATATCTGCCGTTTCGTTCCACAAAATGATTCAAGCTGCTAAAAAGCTGGATGCTATTGCAGAGTATGGTTCAATTCTGGCATTGAGTTATGTTGCTGCGCAACGTACATTCTATGGATATAATGATATGGCGGATGCAAAAGCATTGCTTGAATCTATCGCGCGCAGTTTTGGTTACATTTATGGTCGTGAACATCATGTGCGTGTGAATACCATATCTCAGTCGCCGACTATGACTACTGCCGGCTCAGGTGTGAAAGGTATGGATAAACTGTTTGATTTTGCTAACCGTATGTCACCATTAGGCAATGCTTCGGCAGACGAATGTGCAGATTACTGTATTGTAATGTTCTCTGACCTGACTCGCAAAGTGACTATGCAGAATTTATATCACGATGGAGGCTTCTCCAGTGTAGGTATGAGTTTGCGTGCCATGGCAACTTATGAAAAAGGTTTGGACGAATATAAAGACGAAAACGGAAATATCATTTACGGATAAGAAATAGATGATACGCAAAATTATATTCATATTAGTGGGATGTCTTGTTGCTCTTTCCTCCTGTCAATGGGATGGGAAGAGTGGCAATACTGCTGATGTGGATGTAAGAGTTGCCCGTTATGATCGTTTGCAGTATGAGTATGTTACGATGAATAGTTTCTCGGCACTGCAAAAAATGAATACGGACTATCCTCAGGTTACCAAGCTGTTGATAGAAGATGTATTGGCGATAGGTGAGGTGGATGACATGAAGATTAACGACCGGATGTTGGAATATTATTCGGATTCTACCTTATTGACTTTGATGCACGATGCCGAAGAGAAATTTAAGGATCTTAGTTGGGTTGAGGAAAAACTGACTAAAGGTTTCAAACGTTTGAAGAAAGAGGTTCCTGCATTGTTTGTACCTCATTTTTATGCTCAAATAGCTGCGCTGAATCAGTCGGTTGTAGTTGGGGATAGTATTTTGGGCTTTAGTATTGATAAGTATATGGGGGCGGATTATCCTTTATATAAACGCTTCTATTATGACTATCAATGTCGCAGTATGGAGCCTGATCGTATTGTTCCGGATTGTTTTACCTTTTATTTGCTGAGTCAGTATCCTTTGCCATGGCAGCCTGGTCGTACTTTATTAGATATGATTATGCATCGTGGAAAGATAAATTGGATAGTGGCTCATATTTTAGGGTATGAATCTTTTGAGAAAGAGATGGGATATAGTGAGGATGAGGCTGAGTGGTGCAGGAAGAACAAAATAAGTCTGTGGAAGACAATGGTTGAAAATGGTCATTTATATGCTACCGATCCTCTTGTTGTACGTACTTATATACGCAAGGATCCCTTTATTTCTATTATGGGTGAGAAAACTCCTGCAAGCATTGGAGTATGGATGGGGATTTTGCTGATTGATGAATATATGAAAAAGCATCCTGATATGACAATAAAGGATTTGTTGGCTAAAACAGATTATCATCAGATGTTAGCTGAAACAGATTTCAAACCTTGATATTTTGACTGATTAGTAGTATGATGGAAGTTGCTTTGTATCTATTGCCTGTCACATTGGGCGAAACTCCTGTGGAAAATGTGTTACCTGTGTATAATAAAGAGGTCATTCTCGGCATCAAACATTTTATTGTAGAAGATGTACGCTCGGCACGTCGCTTTTTGAAAAAGGTAGATCGTGGGATTGACATAGATGCATTGACTTTTTATCCATTGAACAAACATACTTCTCCTGAAGATATTTCCGGTTATCTGAAACCTTTGTTAGCCGGACAGTCCATGGGAGTTATTTCTGAAGCCGGTTGTCCGGCTGTTGCCGATCCTGGAGCGGATGTGGTTGCTATTGCTCAGCGTAAGAATCTTAAAGTGGTGCCTTTGGTAGGACCTTCCTCTATTATTATGTCTGTTATGGGGTCGGGTTTTAATGGACAAAGTTTTGCTTTTCATGGTTATTTGCCTATTGAGTCTGGTGAGCGTGCAAAACGTATTAAGGTATTGGAGCAGCGTGTTTATGCAGAAGATCAGACGCAGCTTTTTATTGAAACTCCTTATCGTAATAATAAGATGGTGGAAGATATTCTTAAGAATTGCCGTCCGCAAACCAAACTTTGTATTGCTGCCAATATTACGTGTGAAGGAGAATATATCAAGACTAAGACAATAAAGGAGTGGCAGGGGAAATTGCCGGACTTATCGAAGATTCCCTGCATATTCTTGATTTATAAGTAGTGCGATAACAGATATTCATTTAAATTCCTCCCACATTTGTGCCACTATGTTCAGATGATCTACTTCTTCTTTTAGAAAAGAACTATATTGGGCAGAATTCATTTCTATTTCTTCGGGAGTAACAAATTTCCCTCCAGTAAAATGTATCTGTTCTTCGTCATTTAAAGGAAGAATATATAGCATGATGATTTTTTTTACTCCATTGGTTTCTTTTACCAAATGTTTCAGACTGAAGCGTGGCTCCGGTTGTCCGGTAATATGGTTGCTATATTTATTTTCTACTTCTTTGGCATATTTATCCGTATCTGTCTTGCAGGCATAAATGTAGTCTTCCATAGGTATGTCCAACTTGCCGGGTTCTTCACCTTGATAACTGCGGGGGGCAACATAAATCTTTCCATTGCAAATAGGGGCGATACGTAAGAAAGGCATTTTTTTATAAGTTAAACTGATTGTTTTCACAAAAGCATGATTGACAATAATGCAAATGACATATATCAAAGGAGGGATGATGTGGGTCATAGCGTAAAGGGTATTATAAGAAAGTGGACTGAAAAATAAATAAATTATACAGGAAGCAAACAAGTGAATGCCGGATAAAACAGCTATAACCTGTGTGGCCCAACAGTTCAGAATAGATATCTTATAATGAAAGTAGGAGAATAGTTTTGCATAAAAATTGGGGACCATGAGGTAGAGTAGTGAAAAACAGAGTATCAGTATTTCTAACGTAATGGGAACTGTTCGGTCCGGAATAAGCATATCTCCGCTTATACCTTTTATGATGGATGCAATGATTAATGCCAAAGTTCCATGTAGTAATACTAGGTTTGGCTGATAAACAGGAGGTTTGACAAGTCTGTATAGGATATAAATAATGCTAGCCAAACTACAGACATACAAAACAGCTGCATCTTGAAAGAAAATGCAGAAAATCATACATACGATGGTTGGAATTAACCCTGTAGACATGATTAAATTCTTGTATTCCAGTAACGATTTCATTCTCTCTATCTCTATTTATATCTTTATAACAAAAAAGATATAAAGTTGGTTTACTCGTTACCCTTTAAATTTTATATGTTTTTCTGCATGATAGGAGGAACGTACCAAAGGTGCGCTTTCCACTTCTCGGAATCCTTTCTTTAATCCAATTGTTCTATACTGTTTGAATTGATCGGGGGTAATATATTCCGCTACCGGATAATGGCGGTGGGTGGGTTGTAGATATTGGCCAATAGTAAGTATCTTGCAACCTTGTGCCAATAAATCGTCCATGACTTCTTCTACTTCTTCCGGCCGTTCTCCCAAACCTACCATAATACCGGATTTAGCTGTAATACCATTATTGGCTATTTGTTTGATGACCTTTAAACTGGTTGCATAGTTGGCTGCACTTCGTACCAAGGGACTGATGCGGCGTACGGTTTCCATATTGTGTGAAATGATGTCTGGTTTGGCGTCAATGACTAGCTGAATCAGTTCGCTTCTTCCTTGAAAATCAGGAATTAAAACTTCGGACGTGGTTTCCGGATTCAATCGTTTGATTTCTGAAATCGTTTTAGCCCAATGGGCAGCACCCAAATCATTTAGATCATCACGGTCTACAGAAGTAATAACGGCATGGGATAATTTCATGAGTTGAATGGACTCTGCTACATGGGTCGGTTCTTCAGGGTCTAACGGAAGAGGTCGTCCGGTCTGTGTGTTGCAAAATTTGCAGGAACGGGTACAAATTTCGCCACCTATCATAAAAGTGGCAGTACCTTTTCCCCAGCATTCTCCCATATTGGGACATCGTCCGCTACTACAAATGGTATGTAGTTTATGAGAATCTACAATATGTTTGGTCTCGGTATATCGAGCGTTTGCCCCTATGCTTATTTTAAGCCAGTCTGGTTTTTTAACATGATTCATGATGATATTAGATTTATAATTCACCACAGATTATACCAATGTAAATTGTTCTCATTCGGTTTTTATGTAAAACTGTATAATCTGTGATGAATGGTTTTTATTTTAAATTATCAATAAAGAAATTGGCTACGCGAGTCAGTAAATGTCTAGTTGTGTTGCCTCCACTGATTCCATGGTTGCGGTTGGTATAGATTTGCATGTCAAATTGCTTGTCGGCCTGTACCAATGCTTCACTATATTCTGCGTTGTTACGTAAGTGTACATTATCATCTGCTGTGCCGTGGATCAGCAACAATTCACCGTTCAGTTTGTTGGCACGGTTAATAGCAGATGCAGCATTGTAACCTTCCATGTTTTCTTTGGGGGTACGCATGAAGCGCTCTGTATATACCGAATCGTAGAAACGCCAGTCTGTAGGAGCTGCAACAGCGACTCCTGCTTTGAATATCGGTGTTCCTTCACTCATGGACATTAATGTATTGTAACCTCCATAGCTCCATCCCCATATACCGATACGGTTACCATCCACGTAAGGTAGTGTACTTAAGTATTTGGCGGCTTCTACTTGATCTTTCGATTCTTTTACTCCTAAGTTCAAGTAGGTACATTTTTCAAAATCAGAACCCCGGCCACCAGTTCCGCGTCCGTCTACACAAGCCATGATGAAACCTTGACCGGCCATATAAGCTTCGAACATGCCGCCATCTCTACGGGCTCCAATTCCCCATTTGTCTGCAACTTCTTGTGAACCCGGTCCACTGTATTGGTGCATGATAACAGGATATTTTTTGTTTGGATTGAAATTTGCGGGTTTCATTATCCAACCATTCAATTCCACACCGTCATTGGTCTTGAAACTAAATAGTTCTTTACTTGGCATATTCAGACGTGAAACTTGGTGTTTCAATTTGTTATTATCTACTAAGGTTGCCAACTCTTTACCATTATTGTCATTAAGGGTAATGACAGGAGGGGTGTTGATATTAGAGAAAGTATTGATGTAATACTTCATATTGTTACTGAAAATAGCTTTATGAGTTCCTTCCTGCTTGGACAGTTTGGTCTTTTTACCTTTGCCATCCACTTTGTAGATAGCGGTGCGTAGCGGACTGCCTTCATTGCTCTCAAAATAGAATGTGTTGGTAGCTTCATCCCATCCCAGGAAATCTTTCACTTCGAAGTTTCCTTTTGTGAGTTGCTTAACCAGGTTTCCTCCGCTAGTGTAAAGATAGAGATGGTTATAACCGTCTTTTTCACTCATCACTACAAAATTTTTTGGATAGAAAACGATGTTGGAGTATGCTTCTTCTTTAATGTATTGGGGAGCTTCATCACGTACCATCAGTTTACACAATGTACTTCGTGGATTGGCAAAATAGAGGTCGAAACGGTTTTGATGACGGTTCAAAGTCATGATTGCCAACGCATTCTCATCATCCGTAAACTTGATGCGAGGAATATAACCGTCTGCGTCTAGAGGCAAGTCCATCTTGCGGGTTACCTTACTTTTTATATCAAAAGTATGAACGGTTACTTTGGAGTTGTCAATTCCTGGCATAGGGTATTTGTATTCATATTCTCCCGGATAAGTGCTGAATTTCTCTAATGCGGGAACCATACCTTTGTATAGTGGAAAAGAATACATAGGTACTTGACTCTCATCAAAACGGATATAGGCAAGCATCTGGCTGTCTGCACTGAAGTCGAAAGCACGGTTGAAACCGAATTCCTCCTCATATACCCAGTCGGGAATACCATTTAGTACTTCGTTGAATTTGCCGTCTTTGGTTACTTGTGATTCACTGTTGCCAAACAATAATTTTACCAGATAGATGTTATTATCACGTACAAAAGCTATCTGATTGCCATCCGGTGAGAATAAAGGAACCTGTTGTGGGCCGTTTTCTGAGAGCGGTTCCATTTTATTGTTTTTTACGTTGAAAATATAATAATTGGCAGTAAACGAACGACGATAAATCGGTTTGGTATCAGTCTGTATTAGAATCAGTTTCTCATCGGGTGACATGATATAGTCATCAAATGACTTGATGCTACAGTCACGGGCCGTATTTACATCGAAGATGGTACCTGTCTCTTTGCCGGTCTTGAAAGAATACTGCATGATTTTTTTGCCATCAGTACTCATTTGGGTGTAATGTTCTCCATCCAACATCGGTTTGATACCTCTGATTCCTTCGGCACGATACGTTCTGTTTGCTACGTCTTGCAAGCTTACTTGTTGGGCTCCGACTGTCAGCAGGCAGAAGAATAAAATAATAAATATGCTTAATTTTCTCATAATAGATAAATTCTTTAAATGATAATCAAAGACAAAGGTAAAACTTTTGTTTGAAAATACGTATCTTTGTCCCGCAAAATAAGTTCATGAACAGAGAGATGCTTTATAACGACTTATCCGGCTTTTTAGCCATGCACTTTCCTTGCAAAGTGCAGAAGATTTCTATTAATGCCGGATTTACTTGTCCTAACCGTGACGGCTCGGTAGGATACGGAGGTTGCACTTATTGTAATAATCAAACATTTAATCCGGCCTATTGCCATACGGGAAAGTCTGTTACTCAGCAGTTGGAAGAAGGAAAGCGGTTCTTTGTACGTAAATACCCGGAAATGAAATATCTGGCCTATTTTCAGGCTTATACCAATACGTATGGGGAACTGGAAGAGTTGAAAAGAAAATACGAAGAGGCGCTGATGGTAGAGGATGTGGTAGGGCTGGTGATAGGGACTCGTCCGGACTGTATGCCGATATCATTACTGGATTATTTGGAAGAGCTTGGTAAACACATTTTTGTATTAGTGGAGTATGGCATTGAAAGTACGGATGATGAAACGTTGCGCAGGATAAACCGGGGACATACTTTTGCCGTTTCTGCAGAGGCTGTTCGGAAGACTGCAGAGAGAGGGATTTTGGTAGGAGGGCATATAATCCTTGGTTTGCCCGGAGAAAAAAGAGAAATGTTAATCGGACAGGCCGGAGTACTTTCACAATTACCTCTGACTACTTTAAAGCTGCATCAGTTACAACTTATTAAAGGTACGCGTATGGCGAGTGAATATGTGAAAGATCCTGAAGCTTTCCATCTTTATACAGCTGATGAATATGTTGATTTAGTCATTGATTATATAGAACATCTTCGTCCGGACATCGTACTGGAGCGTTTTGTTTCCCAATCACCCAAAGAATTGTTGATAGCTCCTGATTGGGGATTGAAAAATTATGAATTTACGAATAAGGTGAAAAAGCGGATGAGAGAAAAAGATGCCTGGCAAGGCAAATACTATAAATATTAAAAGAAGGAAACAGATATGGAAATCAAAGGAAAAGTACATTATGTGGGAGTGAATGACCGTAACAAGGCTTTGTTTGAGAACTTGTGGCCGTTACCTTACGGTGTGTCTTATAACTCTTATTTGATTGACGACGAGATGGTCGCCTTGGTGGATACAGTAGATGTATGCTATTTTGAGGTTTATTTAAAGAAAATTCGTAGTATTATCGGTGATAAACCTATCAATTATTTGATTATAAATCATATGGAACCAGACCATTCCGGTTCTATTAGTTTGATCAAGCAATATTATCCTAACATTGTGATTGTCGGTAATAAGAAGACTTTCGAAATGATTGAAGGATTTTATGGTGTAGGCGGTGAGCGTTATGTAGTGGGTGAAGGAGATTTTTTAGCTTTGGGACACCACAGACTGCGTTTTTCATTGATTCCAATGGTTCACTGGCCCGAAACGATGGTTACTTTTGATGAAACGGAAGGTATTTTGTTTTCCGGTGACGCTTTCGGTTGTTTTGGTGCATTGAATGGTGGTGTGGTTGATACAAATATTAATACAGATATTTATTGGAATGAAATGGTGCGCTATTATTCTAATATTGTAGGCAAATATGGTGCGCCGGTACAGAAGGCCTTACAGAAATTGCAAAACTTGAAAATAACGACTGTTTGTTCTACTCATGGTCCGGTATGGACGGAAGAAATTCCTCGCGTGGTACGTATTTATGACCGTTTGAGTCGTTATGAGGCTGAAGAAGGGGTTGTAATAGCTTATGGCTCGATGTATGGTAATACAGAAGAAGTGGCAGAAGTTATTGCAGAAGAACTGAGCAAGCAGGGAATTCGTAATATCGTGATGCATAATGTTTCTCATACCAGTCATTCTTTTATTATTGCGGATGTATTCAAATATAAAGGACTGATTGTGGGATGCCCCACTTATAATACTCAGATGTATCCGGAAATGGAAGCTCTGCTGAGCAAGCTGGCTTCTCGCGAGATAAAGGGACGTTATCTGGGATATTTTGGCTCATTTACATGGGCTAGCGCTGCTGTGAAGAAAATTGCAGAGTTTAATGATAAGTTGAAATTTGAGCCTGTCGGAAATCCTGTAGAAATGAAACATAGCATGAAGGCCGAAACTAACACTCAGGCAAAGGAGTTGGCTAAGGCTATGGCTGATCGTTTGAAAGCGGATAGAAAATAAATCTTGTGATAGAACATAAATGACGCAAATGACACATGATTGGTAAGATCAAGCTTGTGACAATTGCGTCATTCGTGTTCTAAAAATTTCTGACGTTAGGCTTGATGTACAGTAAGCTGCGGGAATGGGAAGTTAATTCCTTCTTTATTAAAAGTAGTATAAACAGTCTGATTCATACTGAAAAATACGTTCCAATAATCCGAACTATTCACCCATACGCGGATTTTTATATTTACACTGCTGGCAGCAAGTTCTCCTAATTCAATAAAAGGGGGCGGACTGGTAAGAATACGTTTATCATTGGCTATGATTTCGCGCAATACTTTTTCTACTTTATTATAGTCTTCTCCGTAGTCCACGCCAAAATTCCATTCTATACGGCGGGTGTCCAGTTTACTGTAATTTGTAATGACCCCACTACTCATGGCTCCATTAGGTACATATATCATCTTGTTGTCTGCAGTGATAAGAATAGTATGAAAAATCTGTATTTCTTTTACTGTTCCCGAGGCACCGGTAGAAGCTTCGATAAAGTCCCCCACTTTATAAGGCCTGAACAATAAGATAATCAGTCCTCCGGCAAAATTTTGTAAGTTACCAGACAGTGCCATACCGATGGCAACACCGGCAGAAGCGAGAAGTGCGGCGAATCCTGTCAGTTCGATACCTAATTTCCCTATCACAGCAAGAATCAGCATGATGAGCAGTAAGATATTCACCATACTCTTTAGGAATGACTGGATACTCGGGTCCACTTTTCTTTTTTCCAAAATACGTGCAAAAAGTCTGTTCAGCCAATTTATGAGGAACTTTCCGATTATAAAAATAATAAGTGCTCCTAATACTCTTTCTCCTAATTGAATGCCGGAGTCGATCAGTTTCTCTAATGCATTGGTTAATTGAATACTTGTTTCAGATGCTAATAACATGATAAATTTACTTTAATTTGACATTTCTAATATATAAAACAATTCAGATTAAAAATCGTTCAGAATACCTTTGCCTTGGCGTACAATTTCTGCTTCTCCGCTTGTACAGTTCACAATGGTAGAAGGTTCTATGTTTCCGATACCTCCGTCAATAATTAGTTCTACCTCTTTCCCGAATTTTTCTTCTATTAGTTCTGGAGTGGTAATATATTCTATGTCTTCACCATCTTTCAGAGGCAACGTGGTGGTCATGATCGGTGCTTTTAGTATATGGCATATTTCTCTGATGATGTTGTTGTCAGGTACGCGTATACCTACTTCTTTACGGTTCTTGAATATTTTGGGCAGACGGTTTCCCGTATTCAGGATAAAAGTAAACGGTCCGGGAAGATTTCGTTTCATTAGCTTGAATGTGCTGTTATCTACTTTGGCATATTCGCTGATATTGCTTAAGTCGTAACAGATAATGGATAAATTGTTTTTACGTGGATCAATGTTTTTCAGTTTGCAGATACGTTCTATTGCACGTTCTTTCAGGCCATGACATCCTATGGCATACATCGTATCGGTAGGGTAAATAATTAACCCGCCCTCTTCCAATATCCGGATTACTTCTTCCAGATCTTTGGGATTATTATTCTTATTATAAAGTCTTAAAAGCATGTTATTTTAATTTTTAGAATTTTTTTCACGCAAGCGTTCCGCAATAGCCCATTGTAGGGCGGCTTCCTCTTCTTTTCCTACTTTCATCAATACGTCTCCGAAATATTCATGGGCCTTTGGATGTTCCGGTTTTAAAGAAACAGCCCGGTCAAAATCTCCCAAAGCTCCTTCTATATTATCTAGTGCTAGTCTGTTTTTTCCTCGATTATAAATAGCTTTGAATAAAGCGGGACTAAGGCGTACTGCTTCATTCAGACAAACTTCGGCTTCGTAATATTCCTTGTCATTATGTAATGTGATACCTTTACGCACCCAAGCGTCCGTATAAGAAGGATTCAATTCAATCGCTTTGTCATAATTGGCAATAGCAGCACGTGAATCATGTGCTTGGATAATACATTCATTTCCCATTAAATAATATTCGCGGGCATATTTTTCAAGATTTTTACGTTGTACATGGAATTGGTCTTTTAGCCGTTTGTTTTCGACCTTCAAATTGTTGATGATTCCCAGTTTCTTACGTATAAATCTTTTAATCAAAGGTTTTTCGATGTCATAACGTGAATGGATGGCAAGAAAGAATTGTTCTAGAAATCTTTCAAAATCACCTTTGTCGAAGTGTTGTACTGCTTCTACATATTGTACATCAGCTTGTGCCTGCTTCAATGCTTTTTCAATGGACTGGCGGTTGTTGAATCGTTGAGAGAACTTTACTATTTCCGGACGGACAAAGATATCTCCACGTGTAATTTGCTTTTTTAGTTGGATGCCGTTTAGTGAAGTACAGCGGCTCAATGCTACGTAGGCTTGTCCACCGGCAAACACCCCTCCTGTAAAATCAATAACGACCCTGCTGAAAGTCAATCCTTGGCTTTTGTGTATAGTGATGGCCCATGCCAAACGGATAGGATATTGTATAAATACTCCTAACTCTTCTTCTTCTATTTTTTTTTCTAGTTCATTGTACCTATATCGTATATTGCGCCAACTGTCTTTTTTAACGTCAAATTCTTGCCCGTCTTCTGTGATAACATATAATGTATCCTCTTCGTCTATACCTGAAATGGTGCCAATCGTACCGTTCACCCAACGGCGGTCGTAATCGTTTTTTATAAAAATAATTTGTGCTCCTGGTTTTACTTCCAGTTCCATTTGGGTGGGAAGGCTGCTTTCTGGAAACTCTCCATGTATCTCACCGGTCAGAATCGTTGATTCTCCAGGCAGTTCAGATAATTTCTTTTCATTGATAAAGTCTACGGTATCTCTCCGGGTAGCAAGTGTGATATACATATCACTTTCATTTTCTTCTATTTGAGTGTTGTAACGGGTGTTTAGTAGTTGTAAGTCAGCTGCTCCGGCAGTATTGGTCCGGATATGATCCAATACATTAACAAAAACTTTGTCCGACTGGCGGTATACTTTTGTCAGTTCTATGGATACCAACTCCATTTCCTGAAAGACTCGTGCCGAAAAGAAATAAGGGGTGGGATAGAAGCGGTTGATTATCTCACGTTCGTCATTTTTAATGACTGGTTCAAGCTGAAAAATATCTCCTACCAGCAAAATTTGTTTGCCTCCGAATGGTTCACGCATATTTTGTGAATATACCCGCAATATTTTGTCTATAAAGTCAATAATGTCTGCCCGAACCATGGAAATTTCATCGATGATCACTAATTCTATTTCTTTTATCAGTTTGCGATGGGCGGAAGTATATCTTAGAAAGCTATGTAACTTTCCATCTTTCAAACTGAATTTAGGATCATCCGGCAAAAGTGGATAGAATGGTAATTTAAAAAAACTATGCAGTGTGCTTCCACCGGCATTGATAGCTGCGATACCTGTGGGAGCCAGTACTATATGTTTCTTTTTGGTTACTTCGCAGACATATTTTAGAAAAGTAGATTTACCTGTACCCGCCTTTCCAGTGAGGAATACTGACTGACGTGTATATTGGATAAGATTCAAGGCATCTTGAAACTCTTTATTATGGGTATCTACTTGCATTTGTCCATACGTTTAAAAATGAATGAACAAAGATAGTGGAAATCCCGTAAAAGGGCATAAAAAAGACGGTTAAATAACCGTCCTTTTTTATAGTCCTACAGGGTGTTGCTCTGTATTGGTTCTAATTTACTTTGTTTCGTTCAACATAACGTAACCCCAAATCATAGGATCAGCGTTAGCGATTTTGTGAAAAATGTTTTTTACCTTTTTCATAATGTTATCCTTTCTTTTTTAATTAATACCTAAAAACACTCATAAATAGCAGGCATACCTCCCGGTTAGCCTTCTTTAAACAATCTTTCTTTTTACCTTAGTAGCTACTAAAAAATATCTTTTTATGTTTTACAACACAAAGATAAAGCTTTTGTTCGTTATAATATGTATTTTGCAGCATATTTTTAATCAATATTCCAATTTTATTGATTTAGGTCAACAAAGTAGGAGCTTCTTGTTGCATTTTGGTGAATATTTTGTTCGTTTCTGCCGTATAACATATAAATCAGTTTGCTTACCTCAAGAAATATTGTTTGATTTGTGATATCATAATAATATCAAAATAAATCATTATGGAAACAAAAGAAATGTCTTACAATGAGCTGGTAATCAATGGATTTATGGCTTTGTTCTTTAACTTGGTTATGTTGCCTGCACTAGTATTCCTGAACTTTTTGATTTTTGGACAACTACCTTGGTTATCTATTCCTGTTTTATTTGTGCTGGTATTGTTGTTTGTGCTGATGCTTCCGGGATATTTTTCTCAAGAACCTAATGAGGCACGTGTAATGGTGTTTTTCGGTGAATATAAAGGCACTTTTAAAAACACAGGCTTCTTTTGGGTAAACCCTTTCATGAACAAGAAAAAGTTGTCTCTTCGCGCCCGTAATCTGGATGTGGAGCCGATAAAGGTGAATGATAAGATTGGTAATCCTATTCTGATAGGGCTGGTTTTGGTTTGGAAATTGAAAGATACCTATAAGGCGATGTTTGAGATTGATGCGCAGACGATGGCGGACAGTAAAGGGACTGGGACGGCAAGTGTTAGCGTGGCAGGGCGTATGAATGCTTTTGAAGATTTTGTACGTGTGCAGAGTGATGCGGCTCTTCGCCAGGTGGCCGGACAGTATGCTTACGATGACAATGAGCATGATACTAATGAACTGACCTTGCGTGGCGGAGGTGAAGAAATTAATGACCAGCTGGAACGTCAGCTTAATGAGCGTCTGGCTATGGCCGGTATGGAAATAGTAGAGGCCAGAATCAATTATTTGGCTTATGCCCCAGAGATTGCAGCGGTGATGCTTCGTCGTCAGCAGGCAAGTGCTATTATTACCGCGCGCGAAAAAATAGTGGAAGGGGCTGTTTCTATGGTTAAGATGGCTTTGGATAAATTAGCCGAGGATGGAATTGTAGAACTGGATGAAGAAAAGAAAGCCGCTATGGTCAGTAATTTGTTGGTAGTGCTTTGTGCGGACGAGCCAGCACAGCCGGTAATTAATTCCGGAACGTTGAATCATTAATGTAGGAAATGGCAAAGAAAGAGATGATAAAAAGCTTTGTGCTCAGAGTGGACGCAGAAACTATGGAAGCTATCGAGAAATGGGCGGCAGATGAATTCCGTTCTACGAATGGACAGCTTCAATGGATTATAGCGGAAGCTTTGCGCAAGAGTGGCAGAATGAAGAAAAAGAAGACAATAATCAAAAAAGAAGAAACAGAATGATACAGTTATTTTGATTGTTTATACTGTTTTGGGTCTGTAAAAAGGGCATCAATATCGATAAAACAAATTATTTTTCTTATTTTCATAGGGTATTTTAATCCTGGGTGATCTTATAAGTAGAAACAGGATTAGTATTTACTTTTTTAATACCTTAATGAATATGAGAGCGCATAAAAAACAATTTATTGAATGGACACTGCTCATTGTTCTTTGGCTGAGTGCCATTCCGGGATGGAGCCAAGAGGAGGTACCGTTTGCTGAAGAGAATACTTATATTACAGTCAGCGGTGTAGTAAAGGACAAACAAAATAGAAGGACTTTAGAGTATGTCAATGTATCTGTTCCGGGCAGCAGTGTGGGGACGGTGACAAATGCGGATGGTGAATTTTCTTTGAAGATAGAAGATGCGGAGATGGTTTTTGCTTTAGAAATTTCACATATCGGTTATCATAACAATAGAGTACGTTTAGATAAAGAACATTTATCGGATTTAAAGATTTACCTTACCCCTCATGCCAATATGTTGAATGAGATTGTGGTTTATGCCCACAACCCTCGTTTTATAGTGGAAGAGGCCATTCGCAAGATTCCTGTCAATTACAGTAATAAAAACAATATGCTTACCGGTTTTTACAGGGAAACTGTTCAGAAAGGGCGTCGTTATATCAATATTTCGGAAGCTATTATTGATGTTTACAAGACTTCTTATGAGGATATGACAACTACTCGAGACCGGGTACAGGTTTTGAAAGGACGTCGGCTGCTTAGTCAGAGAGCCAGTGATACGTTGGGGGTGAAACTGGCTGGCGGTCCTACTTTATCTATCTATGTGGACATTGTGAAAAATCAGGATGCGTTGTTGGATGTGGAAACGTTGAACTATTATGATTTCTTTATGGAAGAACCGGTACAGATAGACAATCGTCAGCAATATGTGATCAGTTTCCGTCCCCGTGTTGTTTTGCCTTATGCCTTGTATTATGGCAAATTGTATATTGATCGTGACAAGTTGTCGTTTACTCGTGCGGAATTTAGCTTGTCTATGGATAATAAAGTCAAGGCGGTACAGGCTATTCTTGCCAAGAAACCTTATGGCTTACGTTTTAAACCACAGGAACTTTCTTTCCTTGTTACCTATAAAGATGTGGATGGGAAAACCTTTCTGAACTATATCCGTAACCGTATTCGGTTTAAGTGTGATTGGAAGCGCAAGCTTTTCTCTACCGGTTATACTGTGCTTTCAGAGATGGTGGCAACGGATAGGGAGGAAAATAATGTGGCGATAATTCCCGGAAAGATGGCTTTTCATCAGAAAGATGCTTTTTATGATAAAGTGGATGAATATTGGAGCGAGGATTTCTGGGGCTCCTATAATATTATTGAACCTACGGAATCATTGGAAAATGCAGTCCATAAGTTAAAGAAACAATCGCGTTAAGGCCTCGGATGAAGTTTGCATGGTTGAAAAGAATTACCAAAAAAGAAGTGGATGCTGAATGATTTGTTAACACTGACCAAAATAAGGGAGGGAGATATAAAGGCGTTTGAAGATGTGTTTCGCCGTTATTATTCCCCTCTCTGTTGGTATGCCATGAGTATCACCGGCAGTATGGAGGCTGCGGAGGAAATCGTAGAGGAGTTGTTTTATGGGTTTTGGAGAGATCGGGAGAGGCTGCCGTTGTTCCGTTCTATGAAAAGCTATCTTTATGTTGCGGTGCGCAATCAGTCTTTTCAATATTGCGAGCATCTGGAGGTGAGAAACAAATATCGGGAGTTTGTTCTCTCGCGGAAGGGGCGGACACAGGATAGCAGTCCTCAAGAAGAGATAGAATACCAGGAATTAAGACATTTGATAGATACTACGCTTGCTCGGATGCCGGAACGAAGGTTGCGCATATTCCGGATGCATCGTATGGAAGGTAAAAAGTATGCGGAAATAGCTTCGCAGCTTTCTTTGTCGGTGAAGACTGTAGAGGCTGAGATGACAAAAGCTCTTAAAGCATTAAAAAAAGAAATTGAGAATTATATTATAAGGACATGAGTGAAACAAAAAGAAATAAGGAAAGAGTGGATCGGGCATGGAATAAATTGTATGACCGTTTGGATGCTGACGGACTTTTGTTATCAGGCCGGCAGGATAGGAAACGTTTGTCTGCATCCATGTTGTGGAAGTGGGGGGCTGTGGCTGCTATATGGGTCGGAATATGTGTCTTTTTGACTGTTACTTATCGAAAAGTGGGCGAATCGGTAGAAGCCCAGGCTTTAATTATGCAGGAGAACACGGAGCAATCTACTTTGGTGACCACACTCGAGGATGGATCTATTGTCTATATGGGTGGGGAAACCTCTTTGCAATATCCTGAACATTTCTCTATGGACAAGCGTGAGGTTAGTTTGCAGGGAAACGCTCTGTTTGATGTGACCGGTAACCGGGAACGTCCTTTTCTGATTGAAACAGAGGAGGTCAGAATTGAGGTCTTGGGAACGATGTTTCATGTGAAGAGTGATGTAGGGAGTACTTTCGAACTGTCCGTACAGCGTGGCAAGGTCAAAGTGGCATTGAAAAATAAAAATCAAGAGATGTATGTCAATGCAGGTGAAGCGGTGACGCTTAAAACACATCAATTGCGTTTCACTGATTATAGGGACGATACCCGGATAGCTCATTATTGGAAAAGTATGCGTTTCAAAGACGAATCTTTGATGAATATCCTTAGAGTTATTAATATGCATTCTTCCGGTTTGCAGCTTAAGACTTCTCCCTCCTTAGGGGAGCGTCGGCTTACGGTTGCATTTTCTGGGGAAGCTCCGGAGTCTATGGCAGAGCTTATCTGTTTGGCTATGAATTTAAAATATACTCGTGAAGGTGATATAGGTGTTTTATCCGAATAAAGTGGGAAGATGAATCATATTCGTACATATCATTATTATTGGCATATCTTCTTTTTCAGTTTGCTGGTTTGCATGGCAGAATTTACGAAAGCGGCGGATAGAGATGTGTTGGAGCGAGTCATTTATCTTGCTAAGAGTAAGGGTACTGTCTATACTTTACTGGGCAAGGTGTCCGAACAGTCTGGTTTTCTTTTTGTTTATGACAGCAAGGTGGTGGACAATGATCGTATGGTGAAGTTGGGGGCAGGACAGCGCACTATTCGTCAGGCTGTTTACGAAATTATCGGTCGGCAGGATATCAGTCTGCGCATTGTGGAGAATCATATTTTGATCAATCAGTTGCAGGTGCAATGTCCGGTTGTTACCACTTCTAAAGATACTTTGGCCTATTTTACTTTAGAGGGCAAATTGCAGGATAATCAGTCAGGGGCTCCCATTGCTTACGGCACGGTAGGGGTAGTCGGTACTTCTATAGGCAGTATTACCAATCAGGATGGCGAATTCCGTTTACGATTGCCCGATTCGTTGAGACAGGGTCGCATCGGGGTTTCTCATGTGGGGTATGTGGGACAGGAGATGGATATGTCTTTATTAGAGGCTCAACACGCGGTGTGGTCTCTGGAACCTCGGGTGATTCCTATTCAAGAAGTGGTGATTCGTGCTGTCAATCCTATACGGTTGTTGCGTGAGATGTTGAAAGCTAAAAAAACAAATTATGCGTCGGTTCCTGTTTATCTCACTACATTTTATAGGGAAGGGGTTCGGTATAAACAAAAATTTCGTAATCTGACAGAGGCTGTTTTTAAAATCTACAAACCTTCTTCTTTGTTGAATCATTCTCAGGATCATGTAAAACTATTAAAAATGAGTCGCATAGTCGATAGTCAGGAACGGGATACACTGATAGCCAAGATGAGTGCGGGAATTGATGCTTGTTTGCAACTGGATATTGTCAAGAACTTGCCGGATTTTCTGTTGCCTGACGGTAAGGGTAATGTGTATTTTTATGCCTCCTGTGATATGACGGTGATAGACAATCGTTTGGTTAATGTGATTTCCTTTCGGCAAAATAAAGGAATAAAAGAACCTCTTTATTGTGGCGAATTATATATTGATGCTGAAAACAATGCGTTGGTTCAGGCACGTCTTGAAATTAATCCTGCTTATGTGAGGCAAGCTACGGATATGTTTATAGAACGAAAGACACGGAAGTGGAAAATAACCGCGCAAGAGGTGGTTTATACCATTTCTTACAGGCAGTGGAATGGCATTTATTACATGAATCATATTCGTGGCGATCTCTATTTTAAAGTGAAACTTAAACGGCAATGGTTCAGTGCTTCTTCCTTGCATACATGGTTTGAAATGGTTACCTGTAAGGTGGATGTAGATAATGTGACCCGTTTCCAGCGTAAAGAACGGATGCCTACACGCACTATATTTTCGGATACACATTTTAAATATGATGCTGACTTTTGGGGAGAGTTTAATGTTATTCCGTGGGAGGAAGAACTGGGTACTGTCATTGAAAAGTTGTCTCCTAAAATAGAACAGATAGAATATTAAAATAAAAGTTGGATACGGAGCATTGTACTTAGCATCTTTTGTCATGATATGTGACATAGAATGTGTTAGCCTGATGTTTGTAAGTTTGTATATTCATCAGTCTTTAGTTTAAAATCGATTCGGCTGTCCGGTCAATATTTTACCCGTGTCAGAAAGCATGCTTTTACACGTATGTCTGCATAGGGCTACACATATTGTATGTGCGGACTTATGCGGATGTATGTGGAATCTCCCATATAACAACTACATTAGGCCTAAAAACAACTATGCAAATCTGATATAGTAATAACAATAGAAGTTGTTAACTAAATCCTAGTACACATCTGTGAAATCATTCACTTCCAAAAGATAACGAGCTTTCTTAAAAGTGTCTTGGTCTTTTTACTGCTGCCGGGGGGGCTATCATATTCCGTGGAGGTATGCACACTTTTTGCGGGAAAAAGGCCCGAGAACGCTCTATTTTACATTAAATTGGAATAGTCTATAAAAAGAAGTATATATAATTGGAAGCAAGCATGTTATACAGAAATATGCTTCAAAACACAGTGAGGGCATGGGTTGTAAGTGAGGGTGATAATTTTTACTCTAACTACATAAGTTGTTTATAATGAGTTTGTTGTACACAAAGTGAGGGCATGAGGGCATAAAGGTCCGAACTTCCTAATGAGAAAGAATGATGCGTCAAGAAGACTTTCGGAAATTGTCCGAAGAATAAAATGATCCTTTAAGAGCTAAAATCCTTCCCTATGATTTTGCAGGTGAGCCGATGTTTATCCAATATTCATTTTAGTCTATCGCGCGCGATATATAATATGGTGTGTACTTTTTGATATTGCAAAATGGATTATCGAAATAAACATTATAGATAATCTGTAAATCAGTTATTTATAAGTATAATCATAAAAAAAATAGAAAAAACAATAGATATATTTGGATAAAGAAATGAAATCAACTACTTTTGCATCCGCTTAGCAAGAGAGGTAAGTTTAAAACTGACAAGATGATTTGAATAACATAGATGAAACAAAAAAGTTTTAAAAAAAGTTCGATTTTTTTTGGTGGTTTAAAATAAACACTTTATCTTTGCAAAACATTTCCGGGTAAAACGGAAATAGACAAGAATAAGAGTTCTTTGAAAGATTTAAGATAAACAAACAAGTAGTACAAGCCGGTGCATCGTATATATAATATGGTGTACGGAAAAACAAGAACCGTCAATATTTTTATTGTATTGATAGATTTGGAGTCCTTGAG
>NZ_JBCOCI010000037.1:0-23279 GCF_040929485.1 Phocaeicola sp. RTP21198st1_B8_RTP21198_201120
AATCCTGAGCAACTTTTTGTTGCTCAGGTACTTAAAAAGTTTAATTTATAATAGTGTTGCGGAATTAAGGTTTTATTGTTTTACCTTCTACGGCTTCATTGCGTATTTCTAGTGAGATAGGGCGTACGGTCAGTTCTTGTAGATGTCCCAATCCCCGTTCCGCATCGGCTTCTTCGGTTTTTGTGTTGATGCGCAGGATATATTTCAATGCCAGCAGGGAGAGAATACATCCTACTACACCCAGTGGATAGGCTACGGCATATCCCAGTGCTATTTCGGGAGCGTCTATACCATTCAGATCACTGTTTGCTTGCTGTGCGGCACCTAGTCCCGGGGTATTTGTTACAGCACCCGAAAGAATTCCTACCATTGTGGTAATGGGGACACCTGTTATGAAATGGAGTATAATGGTGATGGTCACACCTAAAAATACAACCATCATGGCAAGCAGGTTTAGTGTGAATCCTCCTTTTTTGAATGCTGAGAAGAAACCGGGACCCACTTGTAGTCCGACTGAGTAGACAAATAATATCAGACCGAACTCTTTTAAGAAATGCAACAGATGTTCGTCCAGGTTCAGATTGAAATGACCGAATACAATTCCTACAAAAAGTATCCAGGTTACTCCCAATGAGATACCTGCCACTTTTATTTTTCCTAACATGATACCGAAAGCAATGACCAGTGAAAGAATAAGTACGGAATGTGCTACTCCGCCGCCCCATAAATTAGGGTACCCTTCAAAGAGATTTCTAAAAAGTTCCATAATTCATTATCTAGTTTAATTATTTATAGTATCAATTTTATAATTCAAAAAGTTGTCTTTCAAAATATTAGAGTAGGTTTTATGGGATAGGATGCTTCGTTTTATAGCTGTCATCCCGGCAAAATGACTGCAAAGGTAGCTTATTTAATTGATAAACCATAAAACTTTAATTGCTTTCTAAGGATATTTACTTGATATGTCGGAATTATGAATTAATCTGTTATTCTAATTTCGATAATTTGCAATTTGCACTATCTTTGTATCCGTTTTTAAAAGAAATACTAAAGAATGAAGCCACAATTACTCATAGGGGCCGCTACATCGGGAAGCGGAAAAACGACTTTTACGATGGGGTTGCTGCGGGCATTGCACAAACGAGGCCTGCGAGTACAGCCTTTTAAATGTGGTCCTGATTATATTGATACACAATTTCATACGCTGGCTGCTGACCATGAGTCGGTGAATTTGGATATTTGGATGGCATCAAATACCCATGTACAACATCTGTATAATAAATATGGAGATGGAGCCGATGTATGTGTAACCGAAGGAGTGATGGGATTGTTCGACGGTTATCAAAGAATGCAGGGAAGTAGTGCTGAAATAGCCAGATTGTTGAATATCCCTGTAGTGCTTATAGTAAGTGCGCGTTCTACAGCTTATTCTGTGGCTCCGTTAATTTATGGTTTCAAGCATTTTAATCCGGCTGTGAAGATTGCAGGTATTGTTTTCAATCAAGTATCATCTCCTTCTCATTTCGCTTATTTACGTGAGGCTTGTGTTGATGCAGGAGTAGAGTGTTTGGGGTATCTGCCTATGACAGAAGGGTTGAAAATTCCATCCCGGCATTTGGGTTTGACATTGACAGCCAAACGTTCCATGAACACCTTAATAGAACAGGCTGCGGAATTGGTTGAGAAATATGTGGATTTGGATAAGCTGCTGAGTATTTGTCATCGTAATTTCCCGTGTCGGTATACATTGCCTTATAGTTCTGAGATAGGGGTGGAAAGTTTTGCTCCTTCTGCTAAAAAGATGAAGATAGCCATAGCGCGGGATCCGGCTTTCAACTTTATCTATAGAGAAAACATAGACCGCTTGTCTGCGCTAGGAAGCATTACTTATTTCAGTCCTGTATATGGTAGTGATTTGCCGGATGCTGATTTGGTTTATTTACCCGGAGGATATCCGGAATTGTTTGCCCGTCAACTGCATCGGCGCAAAAAGTTAATGGAAGCATTAAGAACCTATGCAGAGGAGGGGGGGAAGATTTTGGCCGAGTGTGGAGGTATGATGTTTCTCACCCGTTCCCTGACAGTCCGCCAAGGAGGGACTGCATATGCCATGACGGGTATTTTGCCTTTGGATTGTACCATGGTGGGTGCCAGACTTCATCTAGGATATCGCCGTATAGAATATAAAGGGATGGAGCTTCGCGGGCACGAATTTCATTATTCCAATGTCGTTGCTCCTGATGCTATGCCTTCTGTAGCAAAACAATTTACGGCAAGAGGAATGGAAGTGAGTACCCCGCTTTATAGATATAAAAATGTGATAGCCGGGTATACCCATTTATATTGGGGAGAAACGGATATATTAAAATTATGGGAAGTATGAGGCGCATTTATACACGTACTGGGGATAAGGGCATGACAGGGATTCATGGTGGAGAACGGATACCTAAGGATGATATCCGTATCGAGGCTAATGGATGTATCGATGAATTGAATGCTGTTATAGGAATAATACGTTCACTTTTGCCGCAGGAGCACGAATGGCAATCCTTGCTTTTTACGATTCAGAAAAATATAATGGTAGTGATGAGCCATGTGGCCACACCATCGGCTCTTCGTGATGGGAATCCCAATATTTTGCCTGATAATTTATGCTCTTTTTGTGAGGAGGCAATGGACAAGTTGATGGAACAAATGGAGGATAATGGTTATTTTATTCTTCCCGGAGGAACACCTGTATCGGCACAGTTGCAATTTGCAAGGACTGTGGCACGTCGGGCAGAACGGAGATTATGGACTTTGCATAAACACGATCCGTTACCGGAAATCATACTTCGGTTTATCAACCGGCTGTCCGATTTATTTTTTGTTATGGCCCGTTATGAGATGCAACAGCAGAACTGGACGGAAGAAAAGTGGCAGTCCTTTGCCTATAAAAGAAAAAAGAAAGAGTGATGAAAAAGAAATTACACCCCATTATGTTGGCGGGAACAGGTAGTGACGTTGGTAAAAGTGTTATTGCCGCCGCATTATGCCGCATTTTTAAACAGGATGGTTATCAACCGGCACCTTTCAAGGCACAAAATATGGCATTGAATTCGTATGCCACTCCGGAAGGATTGGAAATAGGCCGTGCACAGGCTGTACAGGCTGAAGCTGCCGGAGTTCCTTGTCACACGGACATGAATCCTCTGTTATTGAAACCCAGCTCCGATCATACTTCGCAAGTGGTGTTAAACGGTCGTCCCATCGGTAATCGTAACGCTTTTGAGTATTTTCGCAAGGAGGGGCGTGAAGAACTGAGGCAAGAGGTAAACGCAGCCTTTGACCGTCTTGCCGCACGTTATAACCCTATTGTAATGGAGGGAGCAGGGAGCATTTCCGAAATAAATCTGCGGGATACTGATTTGGTGAATATGCCGATGGCCTGTTATGCGGATGCGGATGTGATTTTGGTAGCTGATATTGACCGGGGAGGAGTATTTGCCAGTGTCTATGGTTCGGTCATGTTACAAACTACTGAGGACAAGAAACGTATAAAAGGAATAATCATTAATAAATTCAGAGGGGATATCCGTTTGTTTGAGCCTGGTGTGAAGATGATGGAAGATTTATGTGGTATTCCTGTCTTGGGAGTAATACCTTATTATAGAAATATACATATTGAGGAAGAGGATTCCGTAGTCTTGGACTATAAACGGATGCAAGCAGTGGAAGGCAAAATAAACATAGCAGTTGTTCTGTTGCGTCATCTCTCAAACTTTACAGATTTCAACAGATTGGAACGGGATGAACGAGTGCACCTTTATTATACTAATAATACGGAAGATCTGGCCAAAGCTGATATTATTCTGCTTCCTGGCAGCAAAAGCACTTTGGATGACTTGTATGAGTTGAGACGGAACGGGGTGGCGCAAGCTGTCCTGCGTGCGCATAGGGAAGGGGTTACTGTAATGGGAATTTGTGGGGGATATCAATTGATGGGACTTGAGATTCACGATCCGGAAGGAGTGGAGGGAGAGATCCGCCAATTGCCGGGACTGGGACTGCTTCCCGTCATTACTACGATGCAAGGGGAGAAGGTGACACGGCAGGTGAATTTTCATTTTCTTGAGAATGCGGAAACTTGCCAAGGATATGAAATACACATGGGAGAAACCCGCCCGGTTCCGGGGGTGTCTGTAGTTCCTTTGAATAAACTGGAAGACGGTGGAGAGGACGGTTGTTTTGTAAACCAAAAATGTATGGGAAGTTATATTCATGGAATATTGGATAATCAGGCATTTATAGATTATTTACTGGAACCATACGCAGAAAAACTGGAGTGTCATATGGTGTTGGATTACCGGACTTATAAAGAAGAACAATATGATAAATTGGCAGAGCATGTACGCAGTCATCTCAATCTGCCTTTGTTGTACCAAATAATGAGTGGGAATGATTGAAGGACATGGTGATGATGCTTATAAGTATAAAGCAATAAAGATAAATTTCAGTTCAAACGTATATAATCATGTAGACCATAGCGGATTACATCAACATTTGTTTCAGCAGATGGAAAGTATCCGTACGTACCCCGAGCCGGAACCTTATTCATTGGAAAAGGTTTTGGCGAAACGGTTTCATCTTTCGTCTGAAGAGGTTTGTGTGACCAATGGGGCTACGGAAGCCATTTATTTAATAGCTCAGACATTCAGGAATCAGATTTCGGCTATCTTGATGCCGACTTTCAGCGAATATGCGGATGCTTGTCGTCTGCATGGTCATAAAGTGGTTCCTATATATAACTTGAACCGTTTGCCGGATAGGGGGAGGTTGATATGGTTATGTAATCCTAATAATCCCACTGGAGAGGTCAGGGAGAAGGAAGTCTTGACAGCCTGTATAAAACAAAATCCGCAGCGTATTTTTGTCATGGACCAGTCGTATGAATTCTTTACACAGAAGGCTTTGCTTACAGCCAGGGAGGCTGCGGAATTTCCGAATGTTATCCTGTTGCATTCCATGACAAAACGTTTTGCCGTGCCCGGCTTGCGTTTAGGATATATCACTGCATGTAAAGAACTGCTACATGAAATTCGGACACAGCGGATGCCTTGGTCTGTTAATCAGTTGGCTATAGAGGCCGGGCATTATTTATTGTCTTCTTCTCAATATGATATAGATATCTCTTTGTTGTTGAAGGAAAAAGAGAGATTAGCTCAATCTTTACTTTCAATAGGAGGAATGGAGATCTGGCCATCGGATACTCACTATATGTTAGTTCAATTGCGTATGGGAAAGGCAGCGGCTTTGAAAGAATATCTGGCAACAGAGCAGGGTATCCTTATTCGTGACGCATCCAATTTTGAAGGGCTGAATGAACACTTCTTCCGTATTGCTACACAAACTCCGGAAGAAAATGACAAACTGGTAGAAAGTATAAAGAAATGGACATATATGTATTAATTCTTCCGTTGTTGATAGGATGGATATTAGATAAATTGCTTGGGGATCCGGTAGGATTGCCGCATCCGGTGGTAGGATTCGGGAAGCTGATCTCTTTTTGTGAGGAACGATGGAACTGTGGGGCACATCGGATGTTGAAAGGAGGGGGGGCGGCTATTATGCTTATTTTGCTAGTATATGTAGGATCTGCTTTGGCATTGCATTATCTGTTTTTGTTGAATCGCTGGTTGGGGATCGCCCTCTCCGCTGTGCTTGTTTTCTATTGTTTAGCAGGGACTACACTTATTAGAGAAGTAAAACAGGTTTTTCTAGCTGCGGACCGTTCTTTAGAGGAGGGGAGAAAGCAGGTTTCCCGTATTGTAGGGCGTGATACCTCAGAACTGACCGATCAGGAAGTGCGTATAGCTGCTTTGGAAACGTTGGCCGAAAATTTGAGTGACGGAGTTATTGCTCCGCTGTTTTGGTATTTGCTTTTGGGAGTTCCCGGTATGCTTGCCTATAAAATGGTTAATACGCTTGATTCTATGGTAGGCTATAAGAACGAACGTTATTTGCAATTTGGTTGTGCCGCTGCATATATTGATGATATGGCGAACTATATTCCGGCTCGTTTAACCGCACTTTTAATGGTTTTGTCTGTGGGGCGTCCCGGTTTGCTGAGATTTGTAGGTAAATATGGTAACCGGCATGCAAGTCCTAATTCAGGTTATCCGGAGTCTGCTTTAGCAGGTATCTTGAATTGCCGTTTTGGAGGTCCTCATGTTTATTTTGGAGAGATAGTCTATAAACCTTTTATTGGAGATAAGGATCGGCTTATCCATACACAGGATATGCATAAAGCTGTCGATATAAACAGAAGAGCAGAAATTTTGATGATTATAGTAAATATTGTTTGCTTATATTTGGTCAGCTGAAAAATATATATTACTTTTGTTCCTGTTTTAGAGATGCGGCAGTAGCTCAGTTGGTAGAGCATCAGCTTCCCAAGCTGAGGGTCGCGGGTTCGAGTCCCGTTTGCCGCTCTTTTTTATTTTTCTTCACTTTCCAATTCTTTTATTTCTTTATTGAGGAACACGGACAGGATGGTTCTTAAAACAACAATACCTCCCAATAGGGCTAATTCATTCAAGGTTGGTTCCAATACTGTTTTCAAAATATCCGAAGCTATTAGGAATTCTAAGCCAAGAAGCAGATAAGTTCCGAATGTGGCTCTTAGTTTTCGTATATTGGTAATGGAATACCCTCCGGTAAAGCGTCGTATTTCATTCTTCAAAAAAGAAATAATACCTATCAACGCTCCGTATGTGACAATCAAAAGGCTTGTCACACTTATAACAACAGCTAATAAATCTAGGAAATGAGTAAGCATATTTATTTGTCTTTATAAATAGAACAAATAAATAAGCGATATGTTCTTGCATCACGATAATTTTATCTTGACAATTCCTCCATAAGGAGTGAGTGCGCTAAATGCCTCTTCGGGTTTAATGATACCTGCATAAATTTGTGCGTTCAGTAAAATGCCGCCATGAGCAAAGATCGCGACTTGTTCATACGGTTTTTGGCGAAGCTCGTCTAGAAAACCGGCAACACGCCGGTATTGATCTTCAAAAGATTCTCCATTGGTCGCTTTTACATGCAGATAATCTGCATACCATCTTTCCAAGTTAGCGTCGGCAATTTCATCGAACCGATGCATTTCCCAATCTCCGAAGTTTAGTTCTTTCAAGCGGTCGTCCCGTTCTGCATCCGGGTAGCCGCAAAAGGTAGCCAGGCGTACACAACGGGTTAACGGACTGGTATAAACTTTATCAAAAGATAGACCTTGTAAATTGGCTGCCGTTTGAGTTGCCTCCGTTTCAAAAGTCGGCTTTAAGGGTACATCCGTCTGTCCGTAACAAACACCTTGCGGAACATCAACAGCAGTATGACGCATTAAGTATATTACCATAGGTTTGTATAGATTAAGTTTATAGTTAGATAAAAAGAAAACTCACATAATAGGAAAGTCGCTCCGCAACAATCACCGGTATATCCTTGCAGGCGTCTGCGCATGAGTGACATTAAAAGGATGAACATCATAGCAGGAGCGATGGCTGCCCACCAGTATCCTTTATCCAGTAATAAAAGCATAGGCAGGGTTCCGGCCATAAAAGCGGATAATAAAATACCTGGACTCATACGGTCATATATGACCTTCGCTTTCGATTCTTCTTCTTTACGGGCGTATGGAAGCGTGTTGATGATTTGTGCGGCACAAAACTTGCTCCAGGCATCTCCGCTTAGTATGGCCGCACATGCCAAGGGTACAGAAAGTGTGGTGAGTATATTCCACATCAATCCATAATAGAATAATAATCCGAGCACTCCGTATGTGCCGATATGTGAATCCTTCATGATAGACAGAATCTTGTCACGTGATGTACCGCCCCCGAAGCCGTCGCAGAAGTCTGCCAATCCATCTTCGTGTAAAGCACCCGTTGCTAGTAACCGGGCGGCCAGCGCCATGAGCACAGCTATCTGTACAGGTAGAAATTCTGCAGTGATCCATAGAGTGCCTGCCATGATACCTCCTGTCAGCCATCCTACAAAGGGCCAGTAATCCACTACTCGTTTAAAGTAAACAGGTGGTACATTAGCTATTTTCCAAAACGGAAGGCGTGTGAAAAAAATGAGGGAGGCAAGCAGTTTCATGGTTAAAAATATTTAGTGATGGCGGCATGGGCGAAATTGTCCATCTCATTTATCATGTTTACAGAGGAAACGATGATAGGATAAGCGCATATCGCTCCTGTTCCTTCTCCCAAGCGGAGACCTAAATTTAATAAAGGGCGCACTTTCATGGCATCCAATACTAGTTTATGACCGATTTCATCTCCCTGATGTCCGAATATGGCATACGAGAGAACTTCCGGATGAAGTTTTGAGGCGGCTAGAATGCAATTGGTCATGATGAAGCCGTCCACTAGAATAATCATTCTTAATTCTGCTGCCCGGAGCATGCCGCCTATTGCCATAACCATTTCATATCCTCCGAACCAAGCGATGATATCTTTTACGGAACCGTTACCGGTATAATGGTTAACCGATTGTTTCAATACATTATATTTATGACGGATGCCTTCTGAATCCAGTCCGCTTCCTGCACCCACACATTGCTCTAATGAGATTCCTGTCAGCAAATGCATCCAGATAGAAGAAGGGGAGGTATTACCAATACCCATTTCGCCAAAGCTGACCACATTGCAACCGTCTGCATGAATCATATCCGTTATCTTTGCTCCACGTTCCAGGCATAATTCCATTTCTTCCATACTCATAGCGGGGCCTTTTAGAAAACTGTGCGTGCCACGTCCTACGCTACAGTTGATAATGCCTTTCTCGTAAGGAAGATCGTAATCGACCCCTGAGTCTACTAATACAAGCTTAAAACCATGTTGGCGGCATAAAAAATTAACTCCGGCACCTCCATGCAAAAAATTACTTAGTTGTTGCCAAGTGATTTCTTTGGGAGACTTGCTTACCCCTTCTTCTACTATACCATGATCGGCTGCAAAAAGTACGTTGTGCGGATGGCTTAATGTAGGGGAGAGGGTTTGTTGGATTAATCCGATTTGCAATGCAAGATCTTCCAGAACACCCAATGAACCTTTGGGCTTTGTCAAATTGTTGATTTTGTCTATCAATGCCTCCCGAAAGCTTTCATCGGGATACTCAATATGAAAGTTTTTCATTGTATTTATTATTTTATAGGAACAGGAATTCCCGATACCATCAAATATACTTGGTCTGCTTTTGAAGCTATATATTGATTCATCCAGCCCTGTAAATCTGTAAAGCGGCGTTGAATGGCGTTTTCGGATACTGCTCCGGAACCTATTTCATTGGTTACGAAAATAAAAGTGGCATCTTGCCGGATAAAATTATCAAACTCCTGTTTGACTGCCTGTAATGCAGCCTCTACATCCGCATCCAAATCAAAGAAAAAGTTGGTACACCATAAGGTGACACAATCAATCAATACTACATTATCCTTTACTTGATGGCGGCTTAGTTCTTTTTCTTCTTCTATATTCGTCCATTCCGATCCGCGTCTTTCTTGATGTTTGATAACGCGTTGGCGGAATTCTTCATCCCAAATACGGGAAGTAGCTATATAAACGGGAGTGGGTGATAAGCTTAATGCCAATTTCTCCGCGTATGAACTTTTTCCCGAACGTTGGCCTCCTGTGATTAAGATAATACGTTTCATTGTTCTACTTCTCGGTGGCACGCAGAATCAGCGTAGTCGCACCTAATGTGATGATAGCGCCTTCCTCGATTCGTATCCGGTCCTTGTTCCCCAAAATCTCGTTCATCAGAAATGTTCCTGTAATGCTGTCATTATCACGCAGGGTATAAATGATTTCCCCTTGTTTGTTGCGTTTCACATTAATGATACAATGCCGTCTGTCCATGCTCGGATCTGATGTTTCGATGGGAATATCCACTTCAGTGCCTTTGCTTCTGCGTCCTATCAGGTTGTCACCTTCCATCAGGGGTAATACTTGTTTGTATCCGAATACATTTTCTACTACTACGATACTTCCAAAATCCTCTTTATTGGCTTGTTCGTCCAATATTTCTTCTTTACGGGTTGCTTTCAGTTTGGACTTTCCGATACGGATGCTGAATTGTTTTTTACAATGGTCACATACAAAGACCAACGACTGGCCTTCTGTATATTTGGTTTCATCAAAAGTTATATAGTTGTCACATTTGGGACACAAAACTCTTTTCATAAAAAATAATCTTGTTTATTTAGAACTCAATATCCATGCATTCTTGAATGCATCATTTTGTTTCAGTTCATTTAATTTCTTATAAGCAGCGGCTTTATCTGCAAAGTTGCACAAAGACAGGCGATAACGTCCGTTACCTTCTATGATTGTTACATCCTTATATCCTTTTTGCTTGTACTCATTAAGTACTTGCTGCGCGTCATTGGCTGTCGGTAAACTGGATACGATGATATAATAATTATTTTTTTTACTGCTCGAAGGTGTTGCTGTTTCTTTCTTCTCAAGGGCAGGTTTACTTACAGCGACAGGCTTGGCAACTGGCTGTTCTGTACTGTTCAAATTTGCTGCAACAGCATTCTTGGGTACTGCTTCTTGTGCTTTTCCTACCTTTTCTACTTTTACAGTTACAGGTTTCAACGTGTTTTGATTATTTTTGATATTCGTCTTCTTGGGTTGCTGCGGTCTGGAAGGAACGGTTATCAAGGTCGTTGCCAAAGATTGGGAACGAATGGCGTCAAACAGACCATCCGTACCTAAAGAAGCATAATTACCTTTGTCCACATATGTGTTCTCTACCGGAACAGACAAGAAGAAAAATAAGACTACAGCTATTGCCACAGCTACTGCATTTCCTATCCACTGACGTTTGAAACGTACTGTTCTCTTTCTTTTTTCTTGTTGGGGAAGTAATTCTCTGGTTGTTGCAGACGTTGTTGAAGTAAGATATTCTAATCTGGTGATAGAAAACGAACTAAGTCCGTATAAGGTAGGTGATAATGCACCGTCCTCATTGGGATGAAACTCGTATGTGCTATGAATATTATAATGTAAGACCCCTATACCATGCATTTCTGCACATCCGTTTTGGTATAGTTGTTCTTTCAATCCGGCTACTTCTTCTTCTATCATGCGTGTGGCATCAGGAAAATCGGTGTGATGAGCTTGCATATACGATTGAGCTAATAAACCATCGTTTATAGTCAATTGGGGATTGAAACCAATAGTACGTACAGGGGGAAGATAAAGATTTTCCTCCTTGATATACCGTGCCGGTTGATAGTGCGCTATAAAACCGCCAAAGTCTGGAATAATCACACAGTCATTTTCCAGTAACAGAATTTCTATATGTCTAGCCAATTCAATCATATCGCAAAATTAGCATTTTTATTCCGTTTCAGCGCAACTTTTATGGAAGAAAATAACAACTCACTCATAATTTATTGTAATTTTGCAGCGAAAAAGTTAGACTAACGAATTAAATAAAATGAATATAGCGATTGTAGGGACCGGGTATGTAGGACTTGTTACCGGAACATGTTTTGCCGAAACTGGCGTAGACGTAACTTGTGTAGATGTAAATGCGGATAAGATTGCTAATCTGCAACAGGGTATTATTCCTATTTATGAACCGGGATTGGAAGATATGGTCTTGCGTAATGTAAAGGCTGGACGTCTTCATTTCACCACTTCTTTAGAGAGTTGTCTGGACAATGTGGATATTGTGTTCAGTGCAGTGGGCACTCCTCCTGATGAAGACGGAAGTGCTGATTTGCGTTATGTGCTTGAAGTTGCCAAGACGATTGGTGCTAATATGAAGAAATATACCTTGGTCGTGACCAAGAGTACGGTGCCTGTGGGTACGGCACGAAAAGTAAAAGCGGTCATCCGAGAGGAATTGGAGAAAAGAGGGGAGTCGATAGATTTTGATGTGGCTTCTAATCCGGAATTTTTGAAAGAAGGTAATGCTATCGACGACTTTATGAGTCCGGACCGTGTAGTAGTGGGCGTAGAGTCGGAAAGGGCTAAAAAACTGATGACCAAGCTCTATAAACCTTTCATGCTGGTTAACTTCCGCGTTATTTTCATGGATATTCCTTCTGCCGAGATGACTAAATATGCGGCAAACTCCATGTTGGCCACCCGTATCAGCTTTATGAACGATATTGCCAACTTGTGCGAACTGGTGGGAGCTGATGTAAATATGGTACGTGACGGAATAGGTTCCGACAGTCGTATCGGGCGTAAGTTCTTGTATCCGGGATGCGGTTATGGTGGCTCTTGTTTCCCGAAAGATGTGAAGGCGTTGATTAAGACTGCCGAGCAGAATGGTTATTCCATGCAGGTGTTGAAAGCGGTGGAAGATGTGAACGAGAATCAGAAAGGCATTTTGTTCGAGAAACTGGTAAAGGTATTCAATGGAGATTTGAAAGGCAAAACAGTGGCTTTGTGGGGACTTGCATTCAAGCCCGGTACGGACGATATGCGTGAGGCTCCGGCTTTGGTACTTATTGAGAAATTGAAACAGTCGGGTTGCAATGTCCGCGCATACGATCCTGCTGCTATGGATGAGTCCCGCCGCCGGATAGGAGAGTCGGTTTATTATGCGCACGATATGTATGATGCGGCTCTTGATGCGGATGCGTTGATTCTGGTAACCGAGTGGAAAGAGTTCCGTCTTCCTACCTGGGGAGTAATCAAGAAGGCGATGAAACAGCCTGTAGTGCTTGACGGACGAAATATTTATGATGGTGACGAACTACAGGAAATGGGGTTTGTTTATCATTGCATCGGTCGATAAATAAAATAGAGAGAATAACCATGTACAAACGTTTTTCGATAATAATGTTGGCTGTTGCGCTGTCTTCTTGTGGAACTCCGCAACAAAAAGCATCCGCCCTGGAAGAGAACAAGGAGGCAAAATCTTTGTTGGAAGGTATATGGTTGGACGATAATACGGAAACGGCATTACTGAGGGTGAAAGGCGACACCCTGTTTTATGCAGATGCCGCTACAGCTCCCGTTGCTTTTAAAATTATAGGCGATTCGTTGATTACGTATGGTGCACGGACTAATGGTTATAAGATTGAGAAGCAGGGGGAGCATATTTTTTGGTTTCATTCGGCTGTGGGAGATGTGATACGTCTGCATAAGTCTGATACAGAGAATGATTCTCTGGCATTTATCCATACTCGGGAAATCCCTGTTTATAACGAAGTTATTAAGAAAGATTCGGTGGTGACATACGATAATGTCCGTTATCGCGGATATGTGTACATTAACCCGTCAAAGATTAAAGTAATGCGTCCGGGAGTTTCGGAGGAAGGACTTGGGGTGGATAATGTATATTATGACAATATCATACACATTTGCGTGTATGAAGGCAGGAAGAGTCTTTATGCCAAAGATATCACCAAGCAGATGTTCAAGGGGGTGGTTCCGGATGATTTCTTGCAATGGGCTATATTGTCGGATATGGATTTTATGGGCGTCGATTCTAAAGGGTATCATTATCAGGCCACGGTATGCGTACCTGACGGCGCATCTTGTTATATGGTCAATATCACTGCTGGCAAGGATGGAGGACTTGCATTCGAGTTGGTAAGGTAGTCGTGGCTATGTCATTTTTTCGTTTAGCGATTACTATTTGGTCGCTATCATGCTCTATAGAGAATACCCCGAAAAATCCTTCAAAAGCTTCAGTCTGCTCGCAAATGCCCTGCCTGTCGGTATTCCGGCTGAAGGATTGGGCTCGGGAATTCTTCAGCTGGAGATTGGAATCCTTCAGGCGGATTGGTGGTTCTTCCGATTCTTGGGGAATCGGTTTTCCTGAAGGATATTTTTCGGCTGAAACATTTCACAATGCATATCCTTCAGTCGGAATGCCGATGGGCAGGGCGTTTGCGGAATAGCTGAAAGATCTGAAGGAAAAATAAGGTGTTTCGGCATGTAGATGCCGTTATGGAAAAAACAACAGGTCAAATTTTAAAAAGCTCTTGTTCTTTCAATGAAAACGTCTTGTTCTTTTTTTTAAAGACCTTGTTCTTTTCTGAAAGGAACAAGACGTTTGAAAGGTTAGTAACGTGCATACCGGAAGGTTAGTAACGTGTCACCTCATACGTTACTAATGTGTGGGTTGTAAGGTTAGTAATGTTACAGGTGAAAGATTATATATCCTACAAGCAATACATATAATGGATGTTTGTGATTGCCCCGCATCTATTTTGCAGAGAGCCATGAAGTGACTTTCTTCATAAAATAAAATTGGAGGAAAACAAGTCCGTCTTCCTCCAATGATTTTTAGATATCATCTCTTCCGTCTATTCTTTTGGGGTGTTTCTTCTATTATTGGCACCGGGCGTACCGTTCTTTTTCCCCTTATAATTGCCTTGTTTTCTGGAACTGCCACCTTTGTGATTGCTACGACCGGCGCCACTTCGCGGGTTGTATTCGGGCGCTTCTCCCAATTCCTCGGGAACCGGGATTTTATAGATATTCCTACCCAAGAAATTTTCAATAGCTTTGAATTGGGTCTGCTCTTTCTCACTGACAAAAGTAATGGCGCAACCATCATGGTTGGCACGAGCTGTACGGCCGATGCGGTGTACATAATCCTCGCTGTCATGTGGTACATCGTAGTTGATTACCAAACGAATATCGTCAATGTCTATTCCTCGCGAAACAATATCGGTAGCAATCAGGATATTGATTCTGCCACTTTTGAATTCACGCATAATCTGTTCCCGCTGGGACTGCTCCAAGTCTGAATGCATTTCACCTACGTTCAGTTTCATCCGCTTGAATGCTTGTGTCACCTCCTTTACTTTCAATTTGGAAGAGGCAAAGATAATGACCCGTTCAGGTGTTTGATCCTGGAACAGGGATTGAATAATTCCCAATTTCTGGCGTTCATAACAGATATAAGCCGTTTGGATAATCTTTTCCGCAGGTTTTGAGACCGCTAATTTTATTTCTACCGGATTGTTTAAGATCGTTTTTGCCAATTGTTGTATTTTAGCCGGCATAGTGGCCGAGAACATGATGGTCTGACGTTCTTTCGGCAGATATTTCACTATTTGCATAATGTCATCCGAGAATCCCATATCCAGCATACGGTCCGCTTCATCAAGAATAAAGAAAGAAACTTTAGACAAGTCTACGTAACCTAGGCTGAGATGACTTATCAGACGTCCCGGAGTAGCAATGACTACATCGGCCCCCAAAGTTAAACCTTTCTTTTCTTGCTCGAAGCGCACACCATCGTTTCCTCCGTAAACAGCTACGCTGGATGCCGGTAGAAAATAAGAGAAACCTTCCATTTGCTGGTCTATCTGTTGCGCTAATTCGCGTGTGGGTGACATGATCACACAATTGATGGCATCTTCCGGATATCCGCCTTTGCTTAATTGATTAAGAACGGGCAAAAGGTATGCGGCAGTCTTGCCGGTTCCGGTCTGTGCCACTCCGATCAAATCTTTTCCTTCAAGAATGACCGGTATGGTATGTTCTTGTACAGGAGTGCATTCTTCAAATCTCATGGCATCTAATGCCTGAAGCACCCCTTCTTCTAAATTTAGTTCTGAAAATTTCATATATATAGTTACTTCTTTCTTTAGAGTTTGCCGCGTTCTTCCAGGTAAGAGTCCTTGAAACCTAGGAAATAGAGGACGCCGTCCAATCCGATCGTATTAATGGACTGTTGTGCGTTAGCCACTACTTTGGGTTTTGCATGGAATGCTATACCCAGGCCGGCTTCGGACAACATGGGTAAGTCATTCGCTCCATCTCCTACAGCAATAGTTTGTGCTATGTCCACACGTTCTACTTGAGCGATCAGTTTCAGCAGTTCGGCTTTACGTTTTCCGTCAACTACATCTCCCAGATATCTTCCGGTTAATTTGCCATTTACTATTTCCAGTTCATTGGCATATACGTAATCTATGCCGAATTTATCTTTCAGATAATTACCAAAATAGGTGAATCCACCGGATAGGATGGCTATTTTGTAACCATATCTTTTCAACACGAACATCAGACGTTCCACACCTTCGGTGATGGGAAGGTTTTCTGCGATTTCTTTCATTACGCTTTCATCCAGTCCTTTCAGCAAAGCCACCCGTTCTGTGAAGCTTTCTATGAAATCAATTTCTCCACGCATAGCTCGTTCTGTGATTTCTCGTACTTGGTCACCCACACCGGCGCGTTCGGCTAATTCATCTATACACTCTGTCTGTATCAATGTGGAATCCATATCGAAACAAATCAAGCGTCGCATACGTCGGTACATATTGTCCAGTTGGAAAGAAAAGTCCATTTCCAGGTCACTGCTCAGTTTCATTAACGCCTGTTGCATTTCTTCCCGTTGGTGGGGGGTGCCACGGACGGAGAATTCGATACAAGCCCGTACATTCGCTTTCCGCTCATCCAATGGAATACGCCCTGTAAGACGTTTGATAGCATCAATATTTAAACCTTGTTCCGCTAATATTCCTGTGACTGCTGCGATTTGTTTGGCTGTCAGCTTGCGTCCCAGTAAAGTCAGGATGTACCGGTTCTTGCCTTGCATATTTACCCATTCCTCATATTCTTCCACAGTAACGGGATAGAAACGGATATTGATGCCTAATGCGGAAGCTTTAAATAGCAACTCTTTCATGATATTACCTGAATCTTTTTCCTGGCTTTTGAATAAAATGCCTAATGACAGGGTGCTATGAATATCGGCCTGGCCAATATCCAAAATGGTAACATCATACTTTGACAAAATCTCCGTAATGGAAGCGGTTAATCCCGGCCGATCAAGACCGGTAATTCTGATTAAAATAAGTTCAGTATTATTATTCATACTTTGTGGTTGCTATTTACATATTGCAAAAGTACGTAAATAAATCCTTATCAGCTATATTTTCTGCATTCTTTTTTCTCGATGAAAAGGATGATTTTATGCTATATAACATATTTTTTGAGAAAAAATCTTGGAGTTGATTTCAAAACTCCTTACCTTTGTCGCAGATTTCTAATTTAAATGGTATTGATTATCAGTACTAAAGATAATGTTCCGGGTGGAAATCACTGTTTAAGGGCAGTCTCGGATAGTATTAACTAAGATCGAATTACATGATTAAAAATGTAAAGTGGATTTTTGTTGTATTAATTATTAGTTCCTTGATTTCATTCTCTTTTGTAGGGAAAAACACGCCGACAGAAGGCTTGACCATAGGAGACAAGGCTCCTACATTTACTATCTGTGGCGAAAAGCAGTTGATTGACTTGAAGGATTTAAGAGGTAAATATGTACTGCTAAGTTTTTGGGCCAGCTATGATGCTCTGTCAAGGATGCAGAATGCTACTTTGAATCATGCCATCGCGCAGGCCGACAATGTAGAAATGGTTTCCGTTTCATTTGATGAATACAAGTCGATATTTAACGAAACCATTAAAAAAGACCAGATATCAACTTCTAATTGTTTTGTGGAATTGGCTGGTGTTTCATCGGATCTATATCAGACTTATCGCTTGAAAAGAGGCTTTAAGAACTTTTTGTTAGATGAAAATGGCGTTATTGTTGCCAAGGATATCACCGTATCCGAACTCTCTTCTTATTTGAATTGAGAGAACATTTCCGAAAGGAAGAAAAATACAACAAAAATAATTACCGTGGATTCTCAATGGAATCTGCGGTTTTTTTTGCTATATGGTATTTTATTGACTTACATCATTTATCATTCACAATCAAATGCTTACCTTTACGGCGGATAAATAAAAAGGTTATGAAACAGATTAAGAATATTGTGTTTGATTTCGGCGGGGTTATCATTAGCTTTGACCGTGAACAGGCTGTAAAGGCGTTTGAGCGGATAGGAGTGAGGGAAGCGGACAGTTTATTAGGGAAATACCATCAGCAGGGGATTTTTCAGGAAGTAGAAAATGGGAACATGGACGCTGAAACTTTCCGCTGTGAATTGAGTAAAATTTGTGGGAAAGAATTGACTTATCAAGATGTGGAAAATGGGTGGAAAGGATTTGTTACGGACGTGCCGCAATATAAATTGGATTACTTGAATGAGCTTCGTAAGAAGTACAAGGTATATATATTGAGCAACACCAATCCTTATGTGATGGGATGGGCGAGGAGTAATGCATTTACTTCTGCGGGAAAGCCATTGGACGCTTATGTTGATAAGATTTACACTTCCTACGAAGCCGGTTCCACCAAGCCGGATCCTGGCATCTTTAACTATATGATAAAAGATAGTAAACTGAATCCGGCTGAAACAATATTTGTAGATGACGGTGCGGCCAATATTGTTATTGGTAAAGAACTGGGCTTTATTACGATGCAACCGGAGAACGGCGAGGATTGGCGTCAAAAACTAGAAAAGCTCCTATAATTATTTAGGAGCTTTTCTGTATAAATAGATAGCAATAAATGTGTAAAGTATATTAGGAATCCATACCGCTATAATAGGAGGGGTGTTTCCGTTGACAGCAAAGGTTGCTGACACTGTTTGGAACAAAATGTATGAAAAACTAAGTGCTAACCCTACTCCTAAATGCAGTCCCATTCCTCCTTTCATTTTTCTGGATGATAAGGAAACACCAATGGTTGTCAAGATAAAAGCGGCAAAGGACATGGCTATACGTTGGTAATATTCAATTTCAAATTCCTTTATGTTGGCGAACCCGCGTCTTTTCTGCTTGTCTATATATTCTTTCAGTTCAGGGCTTGTCATGGTTTGTTGCTGCCCTTTCATAATCAGGAAATCTTGAGGCTCCATTTTAATGATCGTATCCAAACGGTCACCACGAGTGATTTTTTCACGCATACCTTCCATCTCACGTATCATATAGTTCTTGATTGTCCATTTGTGTACAGATGCTGTATCATAAGTGACACTTCGGGCAGTAAGGTGGGCAACTAGTTTCTTGTCATCAAACTTGTCTAAGGAGAAGCGGTATCCCGTTTTATTATAATTTTCATAACGTTCTATGTAGGCAATGACCCCGCTGTCTACTTCCAGTTGCACATTCCGCACATATTCCTGTTTCTTTTTTTTCTTATAACGGTCCTCAAAATCCAAACGGGTTACATTTCCCTTAGGTATGACGTATGCTCCCAGTCCGAAAGTAACAACGGAAATGATTGCAGCCGAAATCATATAGGGCCGCATCATTCGTTTAAAACTCATTCCGGTGGAGAACATGGCAATGATTTCCGAGTTTTCTGCCAGCTTGGAAGTAAAGAAGATAACAGCGATAAAGACAAACAAGGGGCTGAACAGATTGGAGAAGTAAGGGATGAAGTTCATGTAATAATCAAATACAATCGCTTTCAGCGGGGCTTTATTATTGATGAACCTGTCTATATTTTCGTTCACGTCAAACACTACTGCAATGGAGATAATCAATGCAATAGCGAAAAAGTAGGTTCCCAGAAACTTCTTAATGATATATATGTCCAGTCTTTTCACCCATTTATCCAGTTTCAGCCAACTGATATTCGGCTTCCACCATTTTTTATCCTTTGGGGATGAATCTGTGTTTGTCTTGAACCAATTCTTCATTTCTAGTAATTTATAATCTTGTAGATAAGCGTTTTACCATCATTGGTTTCCACGTAGAGAAATCTCCTGCAATGATGTGTTTACGGGCCTCGCCTGCTAGCCACAGATAGAATGCCAAGTTGTGGATAGAAGCGATTTGCATGGCCAGCAGTTCTTGTGCGTGGAACAGATGGCGCAAGTAAGCACGGCTGTACATGGTATCTACATACGATGCCCCTTCGGCCTCGATAGGAGAATAATCATCCTCCCATTTCTTGTTGCGCATGTTCATTATGCCGTTTTTAGTGAACAACATTCCATTGCGTCCGTTCCGGGTCGGCATTACACAATCAAACATATCTACACCGCGTTCTATACCCTCCAGTATATTTACCGGTGTACCGACTCCCATCAGATAGCGGGGCTTGTCTTTGGGTAAGATTTCATTGACAACCTCTATCATTTCGTACATTTTCTCGGTTGGCTCACCTACGGCTAAGCCACCGATGGCGTTTCCGTCAGCTCCCTTGGAGGCAATATATTCCGCTGATTGTTTGCGTAAGTCGGGATAAACACAGCCTTGCACTATGGGAAATAATGACTGTTGATAACCATATTTGGGAACGGTTTCGTTGAAATGTTTTATGCAACGGTCCAGCCAACGATGGGTAAGCTGCATTGATTTTTTTGCGTATTCATAATCTGCGGTTCCCGGAGTACATTCGTCAAAAGCCATCATGATATCTGCACCGATAGTCCGTTCAATGTCCATCACCCGTTCAGGAGTGAACAAGTGCTTCGAACCGTCTATATGTGAGCGAAATTCCACACCTTCTTCTCTCATTTTGCGGATACCTGATAAAGAGAATACCTGAAAACCACCACTATCAGTCAGCATAGGACGGTCAAAACCATTGAATTTATGCAGACCTCCGGCACGTTCTATTATATCCAGTCCCGGTCGCAAATACAGGTGGTAAGTGTTTCCTAGGATTATCTGCGCTTTAATGTCCTCTTTCAACTCATGCAAATGCACGCCCTTCACCGTTCCCAATGTGCCTACAGGCATAAAGATGGGGGTTTCTATTTGCCCGTGGTCAGTCGTTATCAATCCGGCACGGGCATTCGATTTAGGGTCTGTATATTGTAAGTCAAAAGTCATATTTATTTCTTTTCTTCTGTTTTTTGATTGGTAATATTAAAATCAATGGCACCGTTTACTTTTTCATTGGTGAGAGCTAAAGCCAATACTTCTTTAATATCCGTGACATAATGGAATGTCAGTCCTTCTAGATACATCGGCTGAATTTCTTCAATGTTCTTGCGGTTTTCCTCACATAAAATGATGTCTTTGATTCCGGCACGTTTGGCGGCTAGAATCTTTTCCTTGATACCGCCTACGGGCAGGACTTTTCCACGTAATGTGATCTCGCCTGTCATTGCCAGGTTTGCTTTTACTTTACGCTGGGTGAGGGCGGATGCCAATGACGTCACCATGGTGATACCGGCTGACGGACCATCTTTGGGGATAGCTCCTTCAGGTACATGGATGTGGATATTCCAATTGTCAAAGATATCCTCCTGTAAATTCAGCAGTTTGGTATGTGCCTTAAGATATTCCAAAGCCAGCATAGCCGATTCTTTCATTACATCACCCAAGTTCCCGGTCAACGTCAGTTTACCGCCTTTTCCTTTGCTCAAACTGGTTTCTACAAACAAGATCTCACCTCCGACAGCTGTCCACGCCAGCCCTGTGACAACACCGGCGTATTCATTTCCTTGATATTTGTCACGGCTATATTCTGGCGTGCCTAGGTATTTGCGTACATCGGCAGGTTTTATTTCATGCATCACTTCATAGCCGTCACGTGCAAATTCCAACGCTATTTTACGCATTACCTTGTTTATCTTCTTCTCAAGTTCGCGTACCCCACTTTCACGAGTATAATTTTCTACAATACATTCCAAGGCAGCTTTAGAGAACTTCACATATTCTTTTTTAATGCCGTTGGCTTCCAGTTCTTTGGGGACAAGATGCCGGCGAGCTATTTCTACTTTTTCTTCTGTGATATATCCGCTGACTTCTATCAACTCCATACGGTCCAGCAGAGCAGGAGGGATGGTGCTCAAATTGTTTGCCGTAGCGATGAACATTACTTTAGACAAGTCGTAATCTACATCCAAATAGTTATCGTGGAAAGTGTTGTTCTGTTCGGGGTCAAGCACTTCCAGCATAGCGGAACTGGGATCTCCGCGGTGGTCACTGCCCAGTTTGTCTATTTCGTCCAAAATGATAACCGGATTAGAGGACTCGGCTTTTATCAAACTTTTGATGATACGGCCCGGCATGGCACCGATATAAGTTTTACGATGGCCACGGATCTCGGCTTCGTCATGCACACCACCCAATGACATACGTACATATTTACGTTTCAATGATGCCGCTATGGAACGCCCTAAAGAAGTTTTACCGACTCCCGGAGGACCATAAAGGCAGATGATGGGTGATTTCATATCACCTTTTAGTTTCAGCACTGCTAAATGTTCAAGGATACGCTCCTTTACTTTCTCTAGTCCGTAGTGGTCTTTGTTCAATGTCTTTTCGGCATTACTTATATTCAGGTTGTCAGTGGTAAAGACATTCCAAGGTAATCCTAACAGGGTTTGCAAATAGGTAAGTTGTACATTGAAATCTGGTGATTGGGAATTTGTCCTTTCCAATTTGGAAACTTCTTTTTCAAAAAGTTCTGCCATTTCCGAACTCCATTTTTTGGTTCTTCCTTTTTGGCGGAGTTCATCTATCTCATCTTCCTGTCCGGCACCCAGTTCATCCTGTATGTTTTTAATTTGTTGCTGCAAGAAATATTCGCGTTGTTGACGGTCAATATCTTCGCGTGTACGCATTTGAATGCTTTGTTTGATATCAGCCAATTGTACTTCACGATTTAAGATCTTGACCAGCATATACAGGCGGCTTTGCAAATCGCCAGCTTTTAGCAATTTTATCTTTTCTTCTACCGGAATAGGGAAGTTTGCACAAATAAAGTTTACCAAAATTTCCGGATTGTCCAAGTTCTTGATTGCAAAAACAGTATCCGGGCTCATCTTCTCGGAAGCCTCTATGAACTTGCTCGTCAAATCCTTGCAGGTGTCAATCAATGCTTTGAATTCGTCCGTTTCCAGTTGGTCATTTGCCTCTGGAATAGGAGTCACTATTCCTTTCAAATATGGAGATGTTTTTGTGATACTGTCCAAATGTACTTTGGGCCCGTTTGACTGCATAATTACTGTGGTATTTCCACCTGGCATTTCGAATACACGGAGAATCTTCCCAATAACTCCTACATGGTACACATCATTAAAACCAGGATCATCCATGTCTCCCTGTATCTGACAAACTACCGCTATGGGAAGTTTTTTCTTGTATGCAGCATTTACCAATTTCAATGTGCTGGGGCGTCCAATGGTTACAGGCATTACTACAGATGGAAACATTACCATGTTGCGTAAAGGCATAACAGGTATTTCTTTATTAAATTCCATAGCAGTTACTTCATCCGGATCCGTTTGGATTTCAGCTAACATAGAGATGTCATCGTTATCAGTATTCAACAAAATATCCTCTTTCTTATTCCTCTTCATAATTTATTCCTCTTGTGTTAAATTGAGCCCAATGCCCAAAACGGGGACAAAGTTAATCATTCCTTGTCGAATAAGGAAAATTAATGGG
>NZ_JBCOCI010000037.1:23289-47172 GCF_040929485.1 Phocaeicola sp. RTP21198st1_B8_RTP21198_201120
AACTAATTGAGTTTTAAAAATCAAATATTTCCTAATAATTGGAGTAATTAAATGGATTTTTCTATTTTTGACAGCTAATTTAATAAATATAGTATGCCAAATCCTTATTTTTCTTTTAAGCAATTTACTGTTTATCATGATAGATGTGCCATGAAGGTTGGTACGGACGGAGTTTTATTGGGAGCTTGGGTTGATGTGGTTTCTGCCCGTAATATTTTAGATGTTGGTACTGGGACCGGATTGATTTCTTTGATGATGGCACAGCGGTGCAATGCCCAGATAAGAGCTGTTGATATAGATGCGGATGCTGTGGAACAAGCTCGTGGAAATGTGGCGGCATCTCCGTGGCAGGATAGGATAGAAGTGGAGTTGCAGGATATTTGCCATTTTACATCGGAAACACTCTTTGATGTTATTGTTTCCAATCCTCCTTATTTTACCGATTCATTGAAATGCCCTGAAAGGCAGCGTAATATCGCTCGGCATACAGATCTTCTTGATTTTGATAAATTAGCAGAATCTGCCGCTCGTTTGCTTCATTCCGAAGGTGTTTTTTCTGTGATTATTCCTGCTGATGGTAAAGAATCTTTTTTGATGGCTGCCACTCGTTACGGATTACATCTCTCACACCAGACTTTAATTCATACAAAACCTGGAACTGAACCCAGACGGGTATTGCTTGCTTTCAAATTCTCTGTGGATAAATGTGTTACAGACGATTTGACCATCGAATTATCACGTCATGTGTATAGTGAAGAATATATAGCCTTGACTAAAGAATTTTATTTGAAAATGTAGAGGGTGGATTATTCTGAACATCATCAAAGAAACTGTTTTTATTTGGCAGAGTCTTTACTGATGTTCAGAAAAAAGATATTTTTTATTGTTTTTTGGATAGACGACGCAATAAACTTTTGTTAAGCTCAAATAAATGGCTGTGCCGGAAAGCAAAAGTTTCAGCTTTAGGCTTCATACCACTGAATATTTCGGATATTTGTTGTAAGAGACTAAAAGGTTCGTTCTCTTTTTTTTTATCAGAAACAATGATGTTGAGTCCGTGTGGAATCAATTCTACCTCAATATCCTTTCCTCCCATGATCGGATCTCCGTCATAATGCATTACTCCGGGTTTTGAACGATGTATCTTAATCTTTTTAGTACGGAATGTCTTGATCCGGCTGTTTTGGTCTATGGTTTTGTTGAAAAGTTGAAAAGATAAAGAAGGAACATCCAACACTGTGAATGGCTCTAATATTGTGACATCCATCAAACCATCGGTTAACGAGGCTTGTGGAGCAATATATGCGTTATTCCCATATTGGGAGGCATTGCCGCAGGCTATCAGGAAAGCTTTGTATTTTACCGTTCCTTCTTCATTTTCTATTTCATAAGTTTCAGGTTTGTAACTCAGACTCTCATGCAAGGTATTTTCCAGATAGGTTAGTAGTCCGCGTTTGCCTGAATCAGCAAACTTTAAGCTGACAAATGCGTCAAAACCTACTCCGCATGTGCAGAAAAAAGGTATGTTGTTTATTTTTCCGTAATCAATACAGGCAACAGAACTTTCATTTATAATGTCAATAGCAGCCTTGGGCTCCAAAGGAATTTGTAAATGTCGCGCTAGTCCGTTTCCCGACCCGCAAGGTATAATACCTAATGCTGTATCCGTATGTATCAGTGCACGTCCTATTTCGTTTATAGTTCCATCTCCTCCAATAGCTACTACTATATCTACTTTCTCTTTGGCAGCTGCAGCCGCAATTTTTTCAGCATGGCCGGCATATTGTGTTTTGACAATCGTATAATCATAAAGTGTACGGTTTATACGTTCGTCAATCCATTTTAATATGGCTCTTTTCCCCTGTGTCCCCGAGATAGGATTAACGACAAATACAATTTTCTTTTTTGTGGTCATACTTTTACTTTGGTAGTTTAGCTCTTTATTAAACGCAAAAGTAATACATTTTGTTTATAACTACCCTAAATCCTAAAAGTTTTGATGTCCCTAAATATTTTTTTGAAAAAAAGTACAATCGGTTGTAGAATTTACTATCTTTGCAGCCTGTTTTGACGGGAACACCTTGAAGACAGAATGTATTAGTGAGTTTATATACATTATTTTAAAGTAGGCCGACGAGGCTTACATATACAATAGGATATGGGATTATTACAAGACAAGTTAAGTAAATTCAGATTGCCTCAACTATACATGGAAAGAGGCGTTTACCCTTATTTTCGTGAGATAGACAGCCATCAGGATACAGAGGTTATCATGGATGGTAAAAAGGTGCTGATGTTTGGCTCCAACTCATATATGGGGTTAACCTACGATGAACGGATTATCGAAGCAGCTATTGCTGCAACCCGTAAATATGGTACAGGTTGTGCAGGTTCACGCTTCTTGAATGGTACGCTTGATCTGCACGTTCAGTTAGAAAAGGAATTGGCGGAATTCGTAGGGAAAGATGATGCATTGGTTTATTCTACCGGTTTTACTGTAAATGAAGGTGTGGTATCTTGCCTGACAGACCGCAATGACTACATTATCTGCGATGACCGTGATCATGCTTCCATCGTAGACGGACGTCGTCTTTCTTTCTCCACCCAGTTGAAATACAAGCACAATGATATGGAAGCCCTTGAGAAAGAACTTCAGAAGTGTAAACCGGAATCTGTGAAACTGATTGTGGTGGATGGGGTTTTCTCTATGGAAGGTGATTTGGCTAACTTGCCTGAGATTGTTCGTTTGAAAGACAAATACAATGCAAGTATCATGGTGGATGAAGCACATGGCTTGGGTGTGTTCGGTCGTGACGGGCGAGGAGTCTGCGATCACTTCGGACTGACAGATCAGGTAGATGTTATTATGGGTACATTCTCAAAGTCACTGGCTTCTATCGGTGGTTTTGTTGCTGCGGATAAAGATACAATCAACTGGTTGCGTCACAACTCACGCTCATATATATTCTCTGCAAGTAATACTCCTGCTGCAACAGCTGCTGCACGTGCTGCACTTCATATCCTTAAGAGTGAGCCCGAACGTCGTGAGAATTTGTGGAAGATTACAAATTATGCTTTGGATTGTTTCCGTCAGGCCGGTTTTGAAATCGGTGATACTGAAAGTCCGATCATTCCACTTTATGTTCGTGATACGGACAAGACATTCGAAGTGACTAAGCTGGCATTTGACGAGGGTATATTTATTAATCCTGTTATTCCACCAGCTTGTGCACCACAAGATACTTTGGTGCGTGTTGCTTTGATGGCTACTCATACAAAGGAACAAGTTGACTATGCTGTGGATAAACTGACCAAGTGCTTTAAGAAGTTGGAAATCATAAAATAAGATATCACAGGTTGCCTTTGTAAAGGCAACCTGTTTTTTATTATGTATTATTGTCTATCTTTGTATCCGTTTTACTTGAAAAGGACATGAATCGGATAAAAGGTATTCTATATGCAGCAGTGTCTTCTGCGACTTTCGGATTGGCACCGTTTTTTTCCATAAGCTTGTTGGCTATTGGATATTCTTCTTTTGAAGTGCTGACTTATCGTTGGGGAGTTGCTACAGTTGTCTTGCTTGTTTTTGCTTTTCTTACCGAATGTGATTTTCATATAGGGTATAAAAATTTTAAAACAATTTTCGGACTGAGCTTGCTGCGTGCGCTTACTTCGTTCAGTCTTGTCATAGCTTATCAGAATATTGCAAGTGGTGTTGCTTCTATCATCCATTTTATGTATCCGCTGGCTGTTGCAGTAACAATGGCCGTTTTCTTTAGAGAAAAGAAGTCTATTGTGACTTTCGCTGCTATCGTTTTATCATTAGTAGGAGCATCTTTCTTATCTTCCGGAAATATAGAATATAATGGTGGAAATAGAATGGTGGGATTGATAGCGGCCTGCATATCGGTTTTCTCTTATGCCGGTTATATAATAGGTATAAGAAAAACTAGAGCAGTGGAAGTTAATTCTACGGTATTAACTTGTTATGTGATGGGGTTGGGAGCCTTGCTCTTTTTGCTGGGAGGACTTTTCTATGATAAGGGGGTCCGTTGGGAAACCAATGTAATCACTTGGCTCTATATTGGGGGACTGGCACTTCCTGCAACTGCGATCTCTAATATCACGTTGGTGAAGGCTGTAAAATTGGCAGGACCGACGTTGACTTCTTTATTGGGTGCATTAGAACCTCTTACGGCAGTCCTGGTAGGGGTATTTGTATTCAATGAACTCTTTACTACATACAGTGCTTTGGGCATAATCCTTGTTGTGATTTCTGTAAGTTTGGTGCTTTTTCAGCAAAAAAGAACATATACATAGACGTTTGCTATTCAGTTTTCAGGCTGTTTACCGGATTAGTGCGTGCACTAAGATAACTATGTATTGTTATCGTAATGGTTGTAATTACCAATACAATAAGAATAGGAGTCAGGAAATTCCATTGTGTGGCTGAAATTCGATAAGCAAATTGCTCCAGCCAATGTTGCATTAATAACCACGTTATCGGAACAGCGATGATGTATGCTACTAGTATTTGCCATAGAAAAGAACGGTTTAGTAACCATACTATTTCCCAATTGGAAGCACCATGCACTTTACGGATTGCAATTTCACGGGTACGATGACGTACAGCGTACCATGAAATACCGAACAGGCCAAAACAGGTCAGGGTCAATGCAATAAATGAGTAGCTGATAAGGATTCGGGAGAGTATAATTACTTTGTTATTACGCAACATAAATTCTTTATGCATATCTACATATTTGAAACCTCTGTCACCATTCATTTCCTTCCATAATTTTTCAATAGATACCAATGTTTCTTTATAATATTCAGGAATGAGTTTCATTTGTATGAATGTTCCTTTCTGAATTAAATCCTGTTCTGTTCCAATAGATATTTGTTGACCACCGATTTCTTCTTCCAGGGAGTTAAATGGGAAATTCTTGAAAATACCTGCAATAATACTTAATGAATCCGAGAATCCATCAAATTCATTTAGTTTATGGCCTATGTGGGAAACATCTATGTTCAGCAAACGCGCAAGGTTTTCATTGATAAAAGCCGGATGAGTATATTCCCGACAGGCTTGGGAGGGAGATACTCCGGCAATTTGTCGGATATGCATGGTTTGGAAGAAAGCTGTGTCAGTAGGGATGTGTGCTATAAAATTATGTTGGATACTACCGTCTGTTTGTCGGATAGGAAGCTCACGAAGCCAACAGTAAAGTACAGAACTCATGGAAAGACTTATAGACTCTATCCCATCCATTTGTTTCAGTTCCTGATAGAGCGGAAACAGAGGAAGGGTGCCATTTCCTATTTCTATTGTATTTTCGTAATGGTATGCACGGGATTTGATTAGATTCATTTGTTTTTGTGTAAGAGTGGTTGCATACACTAACCCGATTGAAAATATAAACTGGATGGTAACAAGCAACCATATAAATTGTTGCTTTTTCCTTCCTGTATAAGTTTGCCGATACTTGCTCAAAGTCTGTTGAGAGAGTTTATGGCTGATATACAGACCGGGAATGACAGCCATGAAGAAAATGAAGGATAAAAGTAAAGGTAGAACTTGCCAGCTGAAAAAGAAAGAGAAGAAGAGGTGGGTAGACAACAGATCATTAAACCACGGCAGCATGTCATTAATAAGCAATAATGATAACAGGAATGCAAATAAAACGGTAAGTGCTGCATCAAGAAATAACTGACTGCGGATTTCTTTTGATTTTGCTCCCATCAATTTCTCTATATGTATCATTTTAAGTTGCTGCATGATACGTGAGAGAGTCAGATTTGTATAGTTGAAACAAGCGATGATAAGTACAAGCAGGGCTGAAATCAGACTGATATATAGTAATAATACGTCACAGTGTTGGAAGAAAGCCAACTGTTGCTGCTTACTGTCTTTTCCAGTATTAAAGTATAGTTCTTTTATCGGATCAATATAATATTGTGAATCCGGTACTAAAGTTGGAATCTTGTCTTTTTTAATTTTTTCCTGTAAAGCTAAGGGAGATGCACCTGGTTGTAGTTTTAATAATACGGGACCTCCCCATGATTTGTCGGATAGTCCTGTCAGCAAATCAAAATGCAGAAAAGATTGTGGACGATCTTCTAATATAGCTGCTACTTTATAACTTTTACTTTGTCCTTCTTCGTTGATTATTTCCAGGATTTCTCCAATTCCGGAATGATTTCCGAAAAGTCGGTGAGCAAATCTTTTGTTTACAGCAACTTTGTCCGGGGTCGTGAGGACTTCTTCCAGGCTGCCTTCTAAAGTTGTATAAGGGAAAAATTGATTTAAAGTAGAGTCGGCACTGATAAAAAGAAACTGTTTGATATCTGTTCCATTATATTTGCAAAGATTACCAGACATTCCGTTCACATGCAGAATATCTGTAATTTCAGCATATTTTTCTTTTATCTGTGTGGCTGCGTCTGAGGTAGAGTAGGCTACTTTAATACCTTCTTCCATTGGAGAGTCTTGACGTAATAGATAAATGAGGTTACGGTCGGTATTATATTTTTCCACATTATATTCATGGATAAAAAAAGTCATAAGCAGATTGGTGCATCCTAATCCAGCTGTAAGACTGAATAGTGAAATCAGAAAAAAAAGTTTGTTCCGCCACCAGTTGCGGACAATAAGTTTGATGTTTAAGAAGATGTTCATTGTTATAATATCCTTTTGTTATCATTGAGGTGGTTAAACCACCTCAATGATAAATTAATTTATATTTTTATTTCATTCACCACCTGTCCGTCAAACAAATTAATGGTTCTTCCTGCATAGCCGGAATCGTGTTGGGAGTGGGTAACCATAACAATTGTTGTTCCTTCTTTATTCAGCTCGGTCAAAAGTTCCATTACTTCCTTGCCGTTCTTGGAATCCAGATTACCGGTAGGCTCATCTGCTAGAATCAGTTTCGGATTTGCTACTACAGCACGGGCTATTGCAACACGTTGTTGCTGTCCGCCAGATAGTTGTTGTGGGAAATGTTTTACTCGATGAGCAATAGCCATACGGTTCATGGCATCTTCTACCCGACGTTTGCGTTCTGTCGCCGGAATTCCCATATACAATAAGGGTAATTCGATATTTTCGAATACATTTAATTCATCAATCAGGTTAAAGCTCTGGAACACGAATCCGATGACTCCTTTACGTAAATTGGTGCGTTGTGCTTCGGTAAATTTGGAAACGTCTGTTCCGTTCAGTTCGTAAGTGCCTCCCGTAGGATTGTCCAAAAGGCCGAGGATATTCAGCAGGGTGGACTTTCCACAACCGGATGGTCCCATGATGGCTACAAATTCGCCTGCTTTAATTTCTAGATTGACATTGTTCAATGCCCATGTTTCGACTTCTTCTGTTTTGAAGATTTTCTGCAAGTTTACTGTTTTGATCATAATCTTATATTTTAAAAGTTATTCGTTTTTGATTACTTCTGCAGGATTCTCGTTGGCTGCTTTCCATACCCGCCAACTGATTCCTGCTATGACTGTCAGAGCCAGCCCTATAAGAATAAGGATGAATGGTAATGGACTGATACTGACCTGCCGGACATAGTTTAATATCCATTGCTTGATAATGACGTATGTGATTGGAAAAGCGAACAGTGCAGCAATACAAAGCATGATTAGATATTCCCGGAAAAACAGGAATAGAATGCTCCATACTGTGGCTCCATTTACTTTACGTATTGCAATTTCTTTACGACGTTGTTCGCAAGTAAGTGTTACTAAAGAATAAATGCCGAACATGGCGGTAAGAATACATACTAAAGACGCGAAACTAAGCAGCCGGGTCAGCATTTCTTCGGAACGCAGGTAATTATTATATACTTCTTCTTCACTGTTCAGACGCAAGATATTCTCAGGAGAACATTCGGTCTGGTAAAGGTGTTCAAGGGCTTTACGACATTCATTCCACGTTCCTTCTTTATATTTGAATAAGATACCGGCAGAACGCTGCATTAATCCCATTTGTTCTCCAACCAGAAAGCCTGTATGGGGAATGGGTAAAGTCGGTGCTCCATAATGGCAATCCTTCACTACGCCGACAATTGTATAGGTAATGTATGATTGTATAATATGTTTGCCGATGGCTTCTTGTGGGCTCCATCCCATTCGGCGCGCCAGTGATTCATTGATAATGATGTCTTCATAAGTAGATAGGTCATCAAGCCATTCACCGGCTAATAAGGTGATATCGTAAAAACGGAAAAAATCTTCTTTCCCTAAAAATAACTTAACCGGAACTGGCGTATCAATAGGAATATCCAGTCCCTCCCAATTGTCAAATTGTCCGATAGCTGTCAGTTGTGATACTATGGGGTAATAGTCAGGTTGCATAACTTCGGTTATCATGGGAAGTTCTTTTATTTTTCTTATTAAAGGAGTATAATCCATGTCTCCCATAACAGAGAAGCTGCCCCGATTCTTAATTTTCAATCCTAAATCGCGGTGACGCAGGTAATCCAATTGTTGGTTTATCAACACGGTACATCCTATAAAAGACAAACAGACAAACAATTGAAGAACTATACTTCCTCTACGTAACTGTGTACCGGTACTCCTTCCGGTATTGTAACGCAAAGAGAGGTGTAGGGAACGATGATATAGTATATATAAAAGTCCGATAATGGCAGTCAATATAATTAGGGAGATCAAACCGATGAAAAGAAAGGCTTCTCCGTATAAAGAGGATTTTGCTGTATCAATTCCTGTAAGTTCTATGAAAGATGGAAAGCATATTTCTATCAGCAGAAATCCGGTAGTAACTGCACACGCCAACAGAAGCAAAAATTCCACAGTTAAGAGAGAAACAAGCGAGCGGATGTTGGCACCGTGTATCATTCGCAGTGCCATTTCCCGTTGACGGACTCTCATGCGGTTAATAAATAAGGTGAGATAATTGATTAACGCACACGTTATGATTAATATACCGGCTATTGAAAAATAGATGATATACTGAAAAGTTATTCCAGCTTCTTTATCATCTCGGAAATCTTTTGCATCATGTAGTTTGGAAAGCGGAGTAAGTATAATCCGTTCAATGCCGGTTTTTCTGGTCAATGTCACTTGTTTCAGTTCGGCAGGCAGGTTGGCATTGATTTTTGATTCTAATTCTTCAATGTCTGTATCCGGCTTTACCTTAATCAGTATGCTCCAAGTGATATACCACCAGGTTTTTCCCAATTCTGGGTTGCCTATAAAGTCAAAAGGAAAATTGGTATGTCTGTTTTCAGCTTGGACAATGGCACAAATTTTTTTGGTACGTCTGAGCATTTTCACCTCTTTTCCTATCGGGTCTTCCGTTCTGAACCATTTTTTTGCAGCTTCTTCAGTGATTGCTATTTCGGCATTATCTTTGGGGAGCATAAAGTTACGGTTTCCCTTAATAATCCGGATATCCATCAGATTCATCCATGCACTGTCTGCTGATGAAAAAACGGCATCCTGATATTTGTCATTCACGCTGATTCGTTCAGAAATGAGATGAAAGGGGGCGGCAACTGCTATATCCGGAAAGTGCTGGGCCAAATAAGCGGCTAAAGAATAGGGAACTCGTGTTGAAATTTTCCCTTCCGTATATTCGTCATTAGTGCGTACCATATAGATACGGTCGGCATCCTGGCGGAAATGGTCGTATGTCATTTCATAATGTATCCAGTAAAGGGATAATGAAAAACAGACAAATCCTACAGCCAGTCCTAGAATACTGACTGCCGATTGGACTTTGTACTTTACTAAGTTCCTGATTGCTATTTTCAGACAATGTTTTATCATAGTTGAATCTATTTCTTATCATTCGTTCTTGATTACTTCTGCCGGATTAATTCGTGCTATTCTCAGAATACGGAATAATACCGTGAGGGCCGTAATAAATGTTATTCCGGTGAAAATTCCTGCCCAATATATGATACCGTCATTAAAGAATACAATATATGCTTTTTTCCACATTTGTATGACTATATAAATAAATGGAAATGCAATAACTGCGGAAACAGTCAGCAGTCTTATATAAAGGCGGGCAAACAATAAAATAATCTGTTTCAATCCTGCTCCATTTACCTTCCGGATAGCTACTTCCTTTTGTCTGCGTTCCGTATCCAATGTGATGGTCGAATAAACTCCCAACAAGGTAATGAGCAGGCTGACGATAGAAAAGAACAGGATAATCCCTTTCAATTTATTTTCTGTTGCTTGTGCTTCATATATATCCTCCTGCAATGTAGTGACTTGAGGGTGAATACTTTCCGGAAGTGTTTCTTGCAATGTTTTTTCTATCATTTTTTTTATTTCAGCCGTTTTCCCCGGCTCGCATTTCAGATAGCAATGACCTACATAATAATTGAAGTCGCTGGGTAAGAATACAAATCCAGGACTTTGATTATATACATTGGCGATAAAATCGCCACATATACCGCAAATGGTATAGCTTTCCGAGTAATTGTATAAAATAGTTCCTAACGGATCTTTTTTCTGGCGTTCCGCCCATGTTTTGTCTACTACCAAATCCTCTTTGGCTTTTAATGTGTGTCCCGATAGTAAAGGTATGTTCATGAATTGGAAGAAGTTAGTGGAAACATTCATGACATTTACTTCAAAACTGCTTTCCGGGTTACCTTTTTCCATTTGCATCCCAGTACCTGATATACCTTTCAGATAACTGATGTCTGCCAATAATTTGTCTTGTACACCGGAAAATTTGGATATACGTTCTATTAAAGCCAGTTTCTCTTCATTCTTCATAAACATATAATCTATGGAGAAACTTAGTATATTGGCTTTTTCTTTTTCAGTCAATGTGTTGAATAGGGTAGATTCCGTTTTTTCCGCTTGCATATAAAGAGCTACGGTAAATGCGACGAAAATCCAGCATATAAAAAATTGGATACCTAACAGTATATTTCGCATTCCATGTTTATGACGTTTTATCTCACTGCCATGAATCTCTGTCTGGATAGATGTGTAATATATGCGCAATACAGTTATAAAGCATAATATCATACATAAAAATAAGATGAATATCATATACTCTGTGGTCTGTATAAACAAGAGGTTCTTTTCAATGATAAGAACATAATTAAATAAATTGAAATTCAAATAGGGGCTGATTATTTCAATCAAGCAGAACGTAAACAAGAAAGCGATGAATGCAATGATGACAGACTGGACAAAGAGTTGGTAAAAAAGTCGCTGGTTTCCACTGCCCATAACTTTGCGTATCCCGTATTCACGGTTACGATTCAAGAAAGTTCCCATAAGAAAATGGAAGAAATTAAGAAGTCCGGTCAGTAAGATCAGCAGGCCTACTATCATGGTTATTCCTGCAAAATAAGGAGCGATGGACTTATCCCAAAATTTCTCTCCAAAGGGTGAGGCGGTTATAGCTGTTTCTTCGTCATACATGTAGTGCTTCATATTTATGGAGCGAAAACGGGCTTCTAATTTTCGGGCTGTTTTACCTGGACGTAGCAGAGCAAAACCAAAACCTCCGGTCATATTATCACGACCGTTGAATTGCAATGTTCCTTCACTGTCATTCAAAGTTAGCATATCCAGTTTCTCAAGAAAACTCAGGCTGGTATTCAGGGGAATATCTTCTATCACGGCCTGAATGGTATAGGTTATGCCTCCAGTACGAGGAGTGGTATCCGGTGCTGTAAAAAGACGTTGTGTCAATATCATACGTTTGCCTATGGGATTTTCTGACTCACCGAAAATCTTTTTTGCTAAAGAGCGGGTCAGTATAATGGCATTGGGGGTGTTGGAGGCTACTTCCCATGATCCCTGTAGTATTTGGGGAGTGAATACTTTCCTAAAAAGAGAGTCTACTTCCATTGTCATCAAATGATCGTATGGTAATTCTTTCCCTTCTTTTATCTCTACGTTGTAACTCCGCTCTCGGGGATAAACGGTAAAGGTAAAATCTTGAACCTCATCGAATCTAAGTTTACGCAATTCTTCAATCGTTGTTGCCGGAATACCAGAATACAAATCTCCCCGTGTTGTACATAAATTTATGTCTGCTATGCGTTCCTTATTGGAAAAGCAAGAATCTACTTCGCTGATGAACCGGCTACAATAAAGACAGATACTAAAACATAATATCCCGACAGATAGCCCTACGATAGATATCAGATTTTGTATCTTATATTTTAATAAGTGGCGCATTGCCATTTTTATATAATGCCTTAACATATTTCCGTTGTTTTATAAAATTATTCTGTTTTCATGATTTGCGTCGGATTAATATGTGCCGCCTTTTGTATTTGGTATGCTAAGGTGCCCAGTGATATGATTATTACCAACAGCAATGATATGATAAAAATGTCTATACTGACAGGTGCCCTTACTGCAAAATCCTGAGTATAGGTATTTATCAGATAACAAGCCAAAGGAATAGCTATGACAAATGCTATAATTAAAACGGTTATATATTTGCGGAATAACAGTCGGTAAAGGTCTTTGGCACTTGCACCGTTCACTTTACGAATCGCTATTTCCCGATATCGTTGGCGAATGTCAAAAAGAGAAATCCCTAACAAACCAAGACTGGAAATAATAATAGCTATACTTGCAAAAATAGAATAAATAGTGGCTGTTTGGCGGTCTTGTGTATACATTGCTTTGATATCATCTTCCAGAAAAGTATATTCAAAGTCTTCACTTCCATAGAGTTTATATTCCAAATTACGTAAGAAATCAATCACTTCTTTCTTTTTGCCGGGTGTATAAGCTATCTGATAGAGATCACCACTGAACCGTGCTCCGACAGGATAGATAGTAGGCTTGATTCCAGATGTCAAATGTCCTTCAAAATAATCCTCTACTACTGCAACAATAGGTTGAAGAGAAGCGTTAGCATTAGCCTTTTTTTGATTTTCTTCAATCACTCCAACGCCATTGATTGAAGTATAGCCTAATGCTTTCAGTGCGGCTTTGTTTACAACAAAAACAGTGCGCCGGTCTTCTTTATTTATATCGGGTATCTCACCTTCAATTACTTTTATATCATATAATTTGAAAAATGCAGGAGTGGCGTAATGAATATTTAGAAACACCTTTTCTCCTTTATTGTTCAAATAATTTGTACCAAAGGTAGGAGTAAGGATATTCTCATAGCTAGGTTCGTACAATTCAATAAAGGGGCATGCATTAAGTTCATTATCCAATTGCATGACACGTTGGCGGCGTTGTTGCATACTTTCATAAGTATAGCTGCTAAAATCTTTCGATTCATATACTAAATTTACATTCATTATGTTTTTAGTACGAAAGCCCGGCTCGGTACTTAATAACATTCCAAGTTGTCGATTAAAATAAAGTGAAAGTACCACTAACAAAAAAGTTATAATATACTGTGCCCCTAGAAAGAACATACGAAAATGTTTGGAATGACTTTGGGCACCGATAGAGCGAATGGAAAGAATGGGGGAGGTGTAATTGTATTTAATGTATGGATAAATAGAAGTTATTACTGGTAACAATAATAAAATACTTGCCGAAAGCCATCCGTCGAAAGCCGTATAAGAAAAGTGAGTGTCGAACAAATATTCAGTAGGGGCAGACATTATTTCAATAATAAGCCAAGATACTAATAAGGCGCTCAGAACTAGTAATGTATTTTCAATCCATATATTGGCAAACAATGTTCTGCCGCATACGCCAAATACTTTCTTCAATCCATATTCTTTTCCGCGACGTAATAATGCCACCAGATAAAGATTAATAAAATTCAAGATGCCGGTGAGGAGCAATAACAGGCATACGCCCGACAAAATGATTAAGTGAGAACGGTTTCCCGAAAGAAACATAGCAGGTTCACGGTCAGTTAAAGAACCGTCCCAGTAAATATCCTTCACAGAAATTAAAGAAAAAGTATGTGTGCGAGTGTCATATTCAGGATCATTTATATACCGTGGAACACTACCTGTCTTATTTATGGCATTTATATCTGTACCGGGTAGGAAACGATAGAGCTCCGTATTCATCCTTTCCCAATGTTGGGATAATTTAGAAGAGAGGATGATATCAAAGTTAATTGTAGTTTTGCACTCAGGTTCTCCTACAATGCCTTCTATGGTAATGTCTTTGCCATTACTATAACGTAGTATTTTACCTATAGGATTTTCATTACCGAAAATCTTGCGGGCGTATTTTTCCGTTAATAATGCCGACTGAGGTGTTGTGAGAGATAGCTTTCCTTGCACTATAGGATAATGAAATAACTGAAAAAAGACACTGTCGGTAACGAGGCAACGTGCCGGAATACGGTTGGTACCGGAAATGACATAGTCCTTTTCCAATGGAATATAGGTGGTCATAGCTTCTACGAAACGATTGTCAATAGAAATGGTATCATAGTTATATTGTTTCAGTCCACTTAGTCCCCGGTTGCCTTCTGTATTGGTACAGATGGCATACACATGCTCCCTGTCGATGCAATGTGTGTCCACTGTCAGTTCTCTATGGATATATCGCATCAAGATGATGCTGCATGCCAGACTGCATGCCAGTCCCAGCAAATTAATGATAGTATACGATTTAGAACGCATTAAAAAGCGCCAGGAATATTTCAGTGTTTTCATATTTTATGTGTGTTTATTCTGATCTTATAATTTTTGCGGGATCAATTTGAGCAGCTTTGTGTATTTGCCAAATTACTGTGCTTGATGAAATAAAGGAAATGATAGCTAGAACTGCTAAATAAATCCCTATACCTATAGGTGTTTTTAGCACAAAATCCTGTGTATACATATATATGAGGTAATGGGCAAGTGGAACAGCCAATACAAATGCACAACCTATTACTTTGATATATTTGCGGAATAATAGCAGGTAAAGGTCTTTCATCCCTGCACCATTTACTTTGCGGATGGCAATTTCACGATAACGTTGTCGGATATCAAATAAGGATAATCCAAATAATCCCAAACAGGAGATGATGATTGCTATCAAGGCAAAGACGAAATAAATATTTGCTGTTTGACGGTCCTGAGCATAAAGTTTGTGAACTTCATCTGTCAACCAAGTATAGGTGAAGTCTTCGGTATTATATATTTCTTTCTCTGTTTTCTTCAGATATTCTATGACTTCTTTTTCTTTATCGGGGTTGACGGCAATCAAAAAATCGCTGTTGCCACTGCTGGGCCCCACGACAAATGCCATCGGTTTTATTCCTTCAGTGAGATGGCTTGGGTAATAATCGTCTATTACAGCCACTACAGGCATAAGTTTGGTTCCACCTTCTTCCATTTCTCCTTTTTCGCTGACACTAATCCAAAGTGGAGATTCGCTGCGTACAAAAGCATCTTCTAGTTGCGCATAGCCCATGGCTTTCATTGCTGCTTTGTTTAGTACCATTTTATAGTCACTCCAACCTTCAAATTTTTGGGGGATTTCTCCTTCCAGTACTTTCAAATCATACAGTTGGAAGAATTGTGGGGAAGGAAATAGGGTGAGCATGGGTTGACGGGTATCTTGGTCATTTAACAACATGCAGATAGAGCTTCCCCTTAATATAGAATAATGGGAACTCATCCACATTTCAATGTGAGGACACTCGTTTAATAGTTGCTTGATACGGTCTTGGCGGGCAAAGCGCTCATTGCGCTTTTCTTCTGTTTCAGAGCGCAGATAATTTTTGTTCTCGTGTAACAACTCAGCTCTAAGAATTCTTTCTGTCCGATATCCGGGAGAGGTATTCAGCAGGAAATGCAGTTGCTTGCCAAAGTAAAATGACAAGATAAGGAGTAATATGGTTATAACGTATTGGAAAAAAAGGAATGTCATACGTACAGTGATAGCATGACGGTTTGATGTTATTGAACGAATAGATACAATAGGAGGGAGATAATTGTATCTGATGTATGGATAAATAGAAGTGACTAAAGGTAATAATATGATGAATCCCAAAGACAATTTCCAGTCGAATGCCGAATAGCTAATTTGTTCATTCATCAACCGGCTGACTGGTACTTGGGTTGCTTCTATCAACAGCCAGGCGGTTAGCAGTGCGGCAAAGGCTAATAACTGATTTTCCATCCATATTTGTAAAAACAAAGGCAGACGCTGCAAGCCGAATACTTTTTTTACTCCATATTCTTTAGAACGTTTCATCATAAATACCATATAAATATTGATGAAATTCAATATACCCACCAATAATAGCAATATGGTTACTCCTGAAAGAATATACAGGTGCGTACGGTTCCCGAATTGCATAATGGAATCGTAATCGTCATCGTGACCGATGGAATTTTCCCAGTATAAATCTTTCCAAGCAATAAACTTCCAACGTATTCTGTTTCCTCTTTTATCTTTTCTGTACACATTGCTGATTTTGTTTATTTTGTCTAGATTTACTCCGGGGAGTATACGCATCAGTGATATATCCATACGTTGCCAGCGTTCTATCAATCTGTATGATACTAGTATATCGAACTGAAGTAATGATTTGCAGTCCAATTCTCCGATCACCCCCTTGATAGTGATATTTTTACCATAATATTCCAATACTTTACCTATCGGATTTTCTTTGCCAAATATATTACGAGCATAGTGTTGGGTGATAATGGCGTCATTGGGAGCTTCTAAACTAGCTTCGCCAGCCACAATCGGATAGTGGAAAAAGTGAAAAAAAGTGGAATCTACAGCTGCTATATTCATTGCATAGTTGCTGTTCTCGTATACCACATTGTCTCGTTGCTGTAGCATGAGACGGCATTGCTCCACTATTTGATGGTCAAGGATATAAACAGAATCCGCTTCCGTCCAATCTTGTTGCAAACTTCCCGGATGAATGTTTCCTTCCATATCCCGTAACGGAATGATGATATGTTCCGGATCTACGCTATGTGCATCCACCGTCAGTTCCCTATGGATATACCGTATTAGGATGATGCTGCATGCCAGACTGAATGCTAGTCCCAGCAAATTAATGATAGTATATGATTTAGAACGCATTAAGAAGCGCCAGGCATATTTCAAAGTTCTCATTTTGCATGTTTTATTTTAATATTAATTCTTCCGCGTCACCAAAGGTATCATATCCTGTGATAACTACAAATTCTCCAGGCTGTAAACCTTCTGTGATTTCATATTGAAGCGGGTTTTGGCGTCCTATGTTCAATGGAACTTTTACAGCTTTTGTTTTTGATGAGTTTATTTTGTAAATCCATTGTCCTCCAGTAGACTGGTAGAAGTTTCCACGTGGGATAACTATAGCTTGTTCGGGTTGGCCCAATTCTATTTGTACTCGGAAGCTCTTTCCTACACGGACATTCTCGGGCATTTCTCCGGTAAATACCAAGTCCACATCAAACATGCGGTCTTTTACCTCAGGAACTACTTTAGTAATTTTCAGCGGGTAGCGTTTTCCTTGATAGTTTACGGTAGCCGGAAGACCTGTTGTGATGCGGTCAATATAATATTCACTTAAAGAAGCATGAATTTTATATTGATCCAGCACTTTTATTTCAGCTATACTTTCTCCCGAAGCAACCTGTTGACCGGGAGTAACTTTCACAAAACTTAGTTGGCCGCCAATCGGAGCTTTTACTATCAAGTCTTCCAACCGTTCTTCCGCACGTTTCAGTTTTTTGCTTTCACGTTCCAGATCATTTCTCAATAGTTCTTTGCGGATAAGAGTTACGGATGAATCATGTTTCAGACTTTCCATTTGTAATGCCGTATTTTTCAGTTTATACTTATATTCATCTTCAGATACTTGAAGCTCAGCCTTGCTCTTAATTCCCATTTTGAATTCCTCTTTGTCCAATCCGAAGCTTTTGCGCAGTCGTTCCATTTCATATTGTGCCTGTAATGTTTGTTGCTTCAGTGTCAGACTCTTTTGTTCCATTTCTATCTCTTTCTCTTTATAAGTGATTCGTTGTTTTTCCCACTCGTCACGTTGGTCTTCAATGGAACGAATCAGATCCGGATTAGTCAATATCAACAAGGTGTCACCTTGTTTCATCATATTCCCTTCTTCTCCAACAATGCGGTCTACACTGCCGCCCTCACGAGTATTTACTTTGATGGTAAGAATGGGTTGCACCAGTCCTTCCACATCTACATACTCCATAAATTTGTCGTCTTTTACTTCGGCTATCTGAATGTTGTCTGTTTCGATACGCAGTTTGCGAGGACCTAATGAAAGGCTTATCACATAGATAAGGAAGATAATAAAGGTCAGTGCAGCTATCATATAGTAGCGATAGCGGATGTACCACGGTTTCTTTTCAATTTTTATATCCATTAGTTTATGTTTTTTGATATAATTTTTTTATTTCTTTTTTAATGCATGGCGATAATACAAAGGTCATTTATACCTGTCGTGTAGTTAAGGTTTAGGTATAGTACATGAAATCTCTGCTTTTCTGAGGAAATCATATCCCGTCATACTTCTAAGACCATAATACAGACTCCAATAAGTTTTCAAAGCTGTTATATAATTTCTCCGTGCGGTATCTTTTTCTGTAATGGCGGCATTGAGGTCCAGGATTGTCGATTTTCCCAAGATATAAAGCCGACGTGCTACATCATGGCGTCGGTCGGCCGTCTTGTCCGTCTTGGCGGCTACTGCTACACGGTATGCTTGAAGATTGAACTGACGGACCATTTTACATACATTCAATTCAAAATCTTTCATTCCCTGTTCAGCTTGTGTATCTACTAAGTCTACATTGGAACGAGCTACACGGACGCGTCCTTTTCCACGACCCCAATCTAGGATAGGTAAAGAAATACCAATACTGGCATATTGTTGATTCATGGGGTTTCGGTAAGAATCTGCAAATTTATTTCCGGTTTGAGAAAGCCCGAATTGTACATACAGGTCAGCTTTCAAACCCGCATTGGCTTTTGCAGAAGCTAATGCGCTGCGGCTTTCCAATTGTTTGCGTTTATAAGTGTCAGGGTCGGGACTGTTTTTGAATGCCAGTTGTAATGCTTTTTGTAAAGAGATTTCAAATTGAGGAATACTGTCTTCCGGAACAACTCGTAAATTTATTTCCCGATTAATACCAAGGAAGGAACGGAGTGTTTGCATTTGGTCCTCTACTTCGATACGGGCATTCATCATATTGGTTTCTTCTGTCAGTTTGTTTATTTCCAGCTGTAGCATTTCGTTTTCAGTTATTGTTCCTATATTATATCTTCCTTCGGCATATCTGTATAAAGTATCAGCAGAAGCATAGTTGTAGGTAGCTATGTCAAGATTGGTTTGTGCAGTAGCCAAGTTGAAGAAAAGAGTGCTGGTTTCTGAGGCTACAAGTTCCAATGCTTCTGCATATGCTTTACGGGCTTCCCGGTAGCGAAGGGGTTCGATACGACGATCCCATTTTAAAGAGTTATATCCAAAAAGTTGCTGTTCGTAACCTATTACTACGGGTTGGGTGTTATACGCTGTATGATTATCTTCAAATTCATCAATGCGTTGGGTGGTACTTTTTACAAACAAGCTGCCACCGGTGAACCATATATTTTGATTTATTTTAAGGCTGAGGTCTGTGCTTAACTGGTCTTGCTGGATAAATTGGTTTGTTCCATCCGGTTGGGTAATTTTGTTTATCTCCCGATTCAGGGTAGGAGATGAAGTTAATGTGACGGAGGGAAGATAATTCGCCCGGAAAAAACGGTAGTTCCAATAAGCTGCCCGATAGGTATGACGGGCAGCTTGTGCTTCCGGTGAGTTTTCTTGTGCTATTTCAATAGCTTGTTGCAAACTCAGTGTCATTAATTCTTCTTGTTGTGCTGCGGCTGTTTCCGGGCGAAGCAGAAGGGAAAGTGCTATAATACAATATAGTTTCATGTTCGTTTTTTTATGTCTTTATACCTATTAGTATTTTTGTCTTATAGTTAGGGAAACAGGAACGAGTCTTCAGTGTCTTTTTCGGATAAGTCGCTTTTTATTTTGGTTAATGCTTCCTTTGCTTTTTCATGACCGTTGTCTATAGCTTTTTGGAACCAGAACCGGGCTTGTTGTAAGTCTTTCTCTACGCCTTTACCCCACTGATACATGCGACCCAGGTTATATTGTGCAGGAGCATTCCCCTGTAAAGCAGCTTTAGTCAGCCACTTGGCTCCTTTAGCAAAATCTTTTTCCATTCCCTCGCCATAACAATACATATTTCCTATATTATATTGAGCTATCGGATTATTCTTATCTGCTGCTTTTTTAAACCAAAAATAAGCTTCTTCAAAGTCTTTGGGAACCCCAAGTCCGTTTTTATATAAATAACCGATATTGTTCATGGCGTCCGTATTACCATGAGCCACAGAACGTAGGTACCAAGTCATAGCAATGTAACAATCTTTACGTACTCCCCAACCATTTTTATAAAGGCTCCCCATACCAATTTGAGCTTCTGGATTTCCTTGAGTGGCAGCTTTGTTCAACCATTTGAATGCTTGGCTGTAATCCTTAGTGACTCCCAAACCATATGTGTACATAAAACCTATATTGTTTTCAGCATAAGTGTTTCCGCCCGTTGCCGATTGATGAAAAAGTTTCAAAGCTTTATCATAATCAATTTCACCTCCTAAGCCTTTTAAATACATGTCGCCTGTCAGATATTGGGCATGATGGGCCGTATCAATGCGAGCTATCTTTTCTAATAACTCGCGTGCTTTTTCATATTGTCGATTGACATAGTGGGTTTGTGCTTCTTCCCACAATTGACGGCAGTCACCTATATAAAGCATATAGATCTTATTGCTGGATAGAATTACTATGCTTGCTACAAGGCATAAACTGATAACTATTATTGATTTTTTTTTCATAACTTAATATATTAGTATTATAGACTAATCAAATAGTGTGCCATTATCTTATCTCTTTGTTTACCAGAATTTTGTGGGCTAAAAAATAAAAACGTCTCTGTGCGGATACGCACAAAAATAGTGCGTATTCGCACAGACAACACACTAAAAAAAACAATATCTTTGCAAAATAGCGGATAGAAAATCTTTTATTCGTATAATAATGTATATGAGGATAAAATAATGAATACAAAAGGAAAAATATTGATTATAGATGATAATGAGGACGTGCTTTTTGCACTAAACCTTTTATTGGAACCCTACGTAGAAAAAATAAAAGTTACTACTCAACCGACTCGTATTGAGCATTTTATGACTACTTTTCAACCTGATGTTATTCTGCTTGATATGAATTTCCGCCGGGATGCTATCAGCGGGCAGGAAGGGTTCAATTGTCTAGAACAGATATTAAAATTAGACCCGCAGGCTATTGTCTTGTTTATGACTGCTTATGCAGATACAGATAAAGCTGTACGGGCTATTAAGGCTGGAGCTATTGACTTTATTCCCAAACCTTGGGAAAAAGAAAAACTACTTGCTACGCTTTCGTCGGCTATCAAACTTCGTGATTCTCGTAAAGAGGTCAGGCAACTGAAAGAACAAGTTGTAGCATTGAGCGGGCAGGATGAAGAGATGCCTCAGATGATAGGGCACTCAGCGCCTATGCGAGAGGTTTTTGATACTATTCGGAAATTATCGGATACTGATGCTAATATTTTGATATTGGGTGAAAATGGAACCGGTAAAGATTTGGTGGCCCGTTCTCTACGTTATTTTTCTCCTCGTCGTGAATGTCCTTTTATAACGATTGACTTGGGGAGCATACCAGAATCATTGTTCGAAAGTGAATTGTTCGGCTATGAAAAAGGGGCTTTTACAGATGCCCGTAAAGCAAAAGCGGGACGTATGGAGGTGGCATCAGGAGGAACGCTTTTTTTGGATGAGATAGGGAATTTGTCATTACCTATGCAATCCAAATTGCTAACAGCCATAGAAAAGCGGCAGATTTCACGTTTGGGAGCAACGGATATAATTCCTATTGATGTTCGGTTGATAAGCGCAACGAATGTAAATATCCGACAATTGGTGGAGGAGGGCAATTTCCGTCAAGATCTGTTGTATCGCATCAATACGATCGAGATTGCCATTCCTCCCTTGCGGGAAAGGGGAGAGGATGTGCTCTTATTGGCTGATTATTTCTTACAACGGTATACTCATAAATATAAGAAAGAGATAAACGGACTGAACCGCGAAGCCAAGCAGAAACTCATGCGTTACCATTGGCCGGGTAATGTACGCGAATTACAGCATGCCATAGAACGGGCGATTATTCTTTCGGACTCGCCATTGTTAAAGCCTGCAAATTTCATGTTGCAGCCACAACCCGAGAAGAGGGTGAATACGGATGAGATACTGAACTTGGAACAATTAGAACGCAATGCCATAGAACGTGCTATGAAGCGCAGCGAAGGAAACTTGAGTCGTGCAGCGGAATATTTGGGGATTACCCGTTACGCTCTTTATCGGAAACTTGAAAAATTAGGTTTATGAATCGTTTACAAACTTTACGGATGATAGCTTGTATGTTACTGATGGGGGTAGTAGCTATAGCTGCATATCTGTTTTATCAACATTCACTCTATTTTTGCTTGTTATTTTCGCTGATGATTATGGCAAGTATTATCATCTATATCTGTCAGTGGCAATATAAAACGACCCGTATGATATCACGAATGATAGAAGGTATTCGTTATGCAGATTTCTCTTTGAGTTTTTCTACCCAGCACAAAACTCGTACAGAACAACGATTGGCACAAGAAATAAATAATGTTGTTGCTGAATTCCGTACTCGGTTGTCCGAGAATGAAGAGCGATATCAATATTATGAAACATTATTGAATACTGTTGACAGCAGTTTGCTGGTAGTAGATAGTCTGTGCAATATACATTGGATGAACCGGGCCGCCATGCAGGATTTGTGCGGCTATTGTATTCATTCAGTCAGGGAATTGGCTCTGTTAAATTCTGAATTTCCTACTATTATCCTGTCATTACAGCCTGGAGAAATTAAAACAGTACGAATACATAAAGGAGATACTCTACAAGAATTGGCTGTTACGGTATCCGAATATTCCGCTCAACATGGTACGGAACTCCGGTTAGTTAATTTAAAGAATATCCGTGCTGTATTGGAGGAAAATGAAATGGAAGCATGGCAAAAGCTGATTCGTGTACTTACTCATGAAATAATGAACTCCATTGCACCCATTATTTCATTAAGTGAAACATTAAGTGAGCGTGCTGTGCAAAATGGTATGAATGAGAAAGATTACAATATCATGTTGCAAGGGATGCAGACTATTCATAGAAGAAGTAAAGGATTACTGAATTTTGTGGAAAACTATCGTAAACTTTCTCGTCTGTCTGTCCCGATACTGGCTCCAGTAAATATAGGTGAGTTGTTGAGTGATATGAAAAAACTATTCCCTAATAAAAACATACAATATATATATAAAGTAGAAAACCCAGAAACGATTCTGATGCTAGATCGTTCACAGATAGAACAAGTATTAATCAATTTACTAAAGAATGCAGGTGAGGCTTGTGTAGAGCAAACCTATCCCGAAGTTATTATTAGTACACATTGTGATTTAGACAAACATCTATTTTTCCTTTCTGTCTGTGATAATGGTAGTGGTATTCTTCCTGAAGTTTTGGATAAAATCTTTGTTCCTTTTTTCACAACGAAGTCGACAGGTAGTGGTATCGGACTCAGTTTATGCAAACAAATTATGAATTTACATGGTGGAAGTATCTCGGCAAGTAGTGAAATAGGGAAGGGGAGTTGTTTTACACTGAAATTTCTTTGTTGCGGATGAAAAAAATGAAGTTAATATGCTGATTTATAATTTAATAAATAATAGCACGAAAAAAAGTGGAAAAAAATCACTTCAAACGTTTGCACATATAAAAAAAAGTCGTACCTTTGCATCGTTTTTGAGAAACAGAGCAATTGAAAAAATAAAAAGATTCGGGGTGTAGCGC
>NZ_JBCOCI010000038.1:0-44748 GCF_040929485.1 Phocaeicola sp. RTP21198st1_B8_RTP21198_201120
ATTATCTGCAAATTCAGTAATGAGAGGACGTGTAAACGCAATAAGGACGTTCAAGGGCTTAGTTGCGGATTTGAGGCAAAGAACTTATAAAATGATCACGATAGCTACTTAAGTTAATTATGGCAAACTGGAATTTAGCAGAAAAACAGATATATAAATTATTAAAACATCCTTTCCAAAAGGAAAAATCTGATATAGAATCTATTACTGCTGCATATCTTGAATTTGTAGAAGAATTGTTCGATTACCTTAATAAAGAAAATGATAACAAAACACGTATTAGGCAATTAAATATGAGTTATATAGATTTTGGTACAATTAAGGCTTTAGAAGAAACTTCACCTACGGAAAATAGCAAGTTGAAAATTATATGTCTTGACAAACTGTTATCTTTAATAAATATGGAGCAAGAACTAATCTATCGGCAAATGGAATACCCCAAATTTTTCATTAATATTGAATCAGATTGGAAATCTCCCTTTTATTTAAATAGCGAGGTCATTAAAATTATAGATATAATGGAATTAGTTTGTGGTATTTTTTATATCAAAGATGGTATTATTCGCATTGATAACAAGGATATTTTTCTAAGTGATATATCACGTATTTTTGAGAAAATGTTTAATATCAGTTTTGGTGATATATACAAAAAAGAAATAGCAGTTATTAAACGAAAACCTACAAAAATCACAGATTTTTTAGATAGGTTGAAATTAGCTATTATTAAAAAGAGTAAAGACAATGGCTACGATTATTTTTAAATATTTTTATTTGATAATCAATGAGATATAAATAATTTATAGGGGAGTGGATGTACCATTCCCTTATTTTCTTTGCTCTCGTTTTCTGAACTTTGCTTCATCAATCGATTGACAAACAATAATGTATAATCAGAAAAATGAAGCAATCATGTATATAGACAATGACGATTTCAGCGTATGGATGCAGAAGCTGTACGCCAAACTGGAAGAACTCTGCAAAGATGTACGGGTACTGCGCAATGCCGACAGGGTGCTACCCGAAGATGACAACCTGTTGGATAATCAGGACTTGTGCCTGTTGTTCAAAGTGAGTATCAAGACCCTGCAACGTTACCGGGCTATCGGTGCGCTGCCATACTTCACAATCAGCGGAAAAGTGTACTACAAGGCTTCCGATGTCCGGGAGTTCATCAAGGAGCGGTTCAGTGCCACCACGCTGCGCCAGTTCGAGAAAGAACACAGCACGAAGAAAAAGAAGTGAATTTGAAAGCCGGGGCGGTTCTGCTCCGGCTTTGCTTTGGTTTATGGCTTGCCCAACTTGTCGGCTTCCTCCTTTAGCCGCTCTGCTTGTTTGTTTAACAGCCTTGCCCGTTCCAACGCTTCCGCCTGCTTCCTGATGCGGTATTCAAAGCCTTTCACCGAATCGGTCAGGCTTCGGACAAAAGCGTTATCCCGTTCCCGGCTGAACTTTGTTTCCAGCAAATCAAGGCTGCTGCCGTCTGCTTTTCCTTTCATCAGGATATAGCGGTATTTTATATCGTTGTCCTGTAACCGCTGCATTTTTTGTACAAAACGTACATTCAACACAAGCGACACAAGACAAATGATTATCCCTGCTGAAAAAAGAAAGAACTTAGTTTTCAGGTACGGAGTTACCCGGTATATCAGTTTGTCGTACCATGAAACGGGCGTTACTTCTCCGGTCAGTGCTGTATCATCAACCGGGAATAACACTTTTAACCGCTCCTTGAAATATCGGTGCGAGGTCACGATAAGCCCCTTTATATCTTCAAGGTCTTGTTTTGGGTTCTCGGACTGCCCTTTTCCGATACTGCCGATTTGGTTTAGAATCTCCTGCACCATGTTTTCAGTAATGCCGGATTTACCTTGCATTTCCGAAATGCGCTGTTCGATAACGTCCAGTCGGTTAATCGTTTCCTCCCGGCTGGCTGGCGTTACCTGCTTCTCCTGCCGTTCTTTCAGTTCCGTAACCATGGAGAGAAGCCCCTCCAAAATTAAGTTATTTTCCATGTCCCTATAATTTTAAGTGTCGTTTCTTTTTCTTCTTTTTTCTTTCACCGGGATTGTCGGGCGTTTCATCAGCCGGAGAGGACGAGGCGGAGAACAGACCGCCCAAGCCTGCCAGTAACGGACTGTCGGCTTTGCCCGGTGTCTGCGATAGCTCCTGAACAGGTGCGAAAACCGTCTGTCGGTTGCTTCCGACAGTGTTCAGCCCCGTATCCCCGAAGCATTTATCCAGCTTGGAGAAACTGAAACTGCGGTCTATCTCCGAACCCTTGAACGTGTATTCGCCTTTGGAAAAGGATATGCCCTGTACTTCGCCAGTCTGTCCCCTGTACTTGAAATGAATCCCGATACCCTTTTCTGCCAGCCGGGTTTGTAACTGCCGCCAGTTCCTTGATTTCCCGATTTCATCCTTTACGGCATTGTAAATCTCGTATTTGGATTTGTCCGGCTCTTTCAAACGGTACTGCTTTACATGCTCCTTGCCTTTAGCGAAATAAAGCCCGTGTTTGGCTTTCAGCTTCTTGCATACCTGCTCGTTGCGGTACATGTCGTTTCTGTCCGAAATGGTCTTGCCGTTGTTGTCTATGCGGTTGAACACGATATGCACGTGTGGATGTTCCCGGTCTTGGTGGCGCACGATGATGTACTGCGTATCGGTGATTTTCATTTCACGCATGTACTCCTGCGCAAGCTGTATCATTTTCCCGTCTGTCAGCTTGGGTGCGTCCACCGGGGAATAGCTTAGCGCAATATGTCCGACAGGCTTTTTCAGGTCGGGGTTCATCCCGGCTTGCAGTATGAAACTGCGTATGATGTCCCGGTTGCTTTCTGTCAACACTCCCTCCGCATGGAGCAAAGCAGCCTGTTCCTTGCTGAGTACATAGTTCACGCAGCCTTTAAATCCGCTTCCCTTTTTTATTTTTCCAATCATCCGACAACTGGTTAATGATTTCGACAATCCTGTTTTTGAGTTTCACCAGTTCCACCGCCACCAGTGCGAACCCTCCGGCATTCGCCCGGTGCGCTAACTGGTTGATGTTGTTGGCTTCGCCCGCCAGCTTGCGGATAGTGTCCGCATCCTGCCTGTTCAGCCGGGGCGTTACCTCTGCCGAAACGACAGCCTGCCGGACGTACTCGCTGACACGCAGCCCGGCTTCGGTGGCTCGCTTCCTGATAGCGTAGAACTGTAACTCGGTCAGCTTCGTACTGACTACCCGGTTCTGCTTGTCTATCCGGCTTTTTGCCGGGCGACCTCCCGGTTTGTTCCTTATCTCTGTCATAGGCTTTTGCTTTTAGGTGGTATCTTAAAAATTGCGACCAACAGGAGAAATTTTCTTTGCTGTCAGGCAAAGCAAGGTGTTTCGGTAAACCGAAACATAACCTTGCTCTCCCTAATCACACAGCCTGCCGTCTGTTCATGCTGCCAGTCTTGCAGGTCACATCCTTAGCCCTCTCTTTCTTTTTTCACCCGGATTTTGTCTGTTATCCTGCTCCGGCTGGGGCTTGTCGGTAACTGTCAAGTCTTGGGATTGTTTCACTTTAAGGCTACGCAAATAGTCGTTCAGGTCATTGTGACCGCTGTACAGGTGTGATGCGTCACGTACACGCCATTTGTATTCCTGCCTTATGGCTTCAACCGCTTTCCTCCCGGCTTCGTCATTGTCAAGCATACAATGTATATGCCCGTAATCAGCCAACGGATATAAGGCTTTATCCGTGTTGGCGGTGGAGTTCAGAATAACGTAGTCCTGCCAGTCGGTGCAGGGCATATCCGGGCTTTTCTGTTGCCGGATAGTGAGGAACGAGAGGAAATCCAAAAATCCCTCGAACACGAAACAGGTATCTCTCGGCTCTCCCTGCTGCCGTATATGGGTGATGTCTTTCGATGTGCTGCCCTTGAAACGGGGATTGCGGAGTTCATAACCTCCTGAATCATTCCTGAATGCCAGCGCAAAATAAGGCTTTCCACCGACGCGGTAATACATTTCCTGCACGTATGGGGATGCCGTTCCGGGAGAAATCCCCCTTTCCTGCAAATAGCGTATGAGTGCCGGATTCTGTAACGGCTGTATTCTGCGTATATCTATCGGGCTGGCTGCTTGCCTTTTCGTGTCCCTTTCGGGCAGGTCTTTCCCGTGAAAGGAAAAAGAGGCGGTATCACCCTGTTCCAGTCGGCAGATAGCACCGTAGGCGTTGCACTCGTGCTGCTTCATCACAAGGTCGATGAGCGTCCCGCCCTCACCAGTTCCGTAGTCACACCATAGATTGGCGTTATAATCCACCTTGAAACTTGGCGTGTTGTCCTCCCGTAAGGGGCTGCGATACATGCCGTAGCTTCCTTTTTCCGTGACGGGTTGGATTCCCAAAGAGTTCAGGTAATCTTTGATACTGATATTGTTGGCTTCCTTGTAGGTCATGATTTTTATTTTTAAATTTAACGATAGTAATAATGAAGCAAGAAGCGAGTAAGAAGAAGCACAGGACATTACTACATCTATCTGTTTCTTTTTCAACGGATTGTAGTACATGTAGTAACATAGTAATTATTTATCCTTTAAAAAAGGAATAAATATATCCTATATATTATATTGCCGTTTTTTCTTTTTTCCGGATTTCCCGAAAGTTTGGGATTCTATCTTACTTCATACTACACAATTAATAAATCATTGTTTATTAGATAGTTATTTATATAATAAAGAAAATGTAGAAGCTACTACATTCCGGTTCTACCCGTAATCATCTCCTGTACGGGAAGCCGAAACAGGCTTTATCCTGTACCCATATACGGGATAATAGTTGTTGTTTATGCGCTTTTGCACCCGTTTGAAACCGATTTTCCGCAATGATTCCCCCAATCTTTTTTCGGATAACTGAACAGGGGATATATTGCGTAGGTGTGCGAGTATCTGTGCGGTAGTCATGAAACAGTTCCTTTCCTCCTCTGCTGTCGGTTGTTCAAAATATTGCATCAGCATTTCAAACTCGATTGTCTGCACCTCAAATTCCGCATTTGTCAGGTGCAGTTCTTCAATCTCCGCATCATTGAACCAGTAGCGTACACCCTGACGGTACAGGTACATGATTTCGGAATAGACGTTATCCATGTGAATACTTTCTGCCGTGGGCTTGTCTATGTGCAGGACTTCAAACGGCAGAAAACGCCTGCTGCCTGTCGGGTCGGTCAGGAACTCGTTGCCGTTCACCGAAGCCATGAAGCTGGCAAGGTGGGGGTATTCCTCTATGTAAACATCATACGGTCTGCGGTATTTCACCGCCGGGGTGGTGATAAGGTTCTTCAAGGCGTTCTCGTTCTGCTTGTTGAGTTCCTTTAGCTGGTCGTCAATGTTGATGAACAGGTATTCGGCTATCAGTGTCAGGATGTCTTTGCCCTGCGGGTCTATCTTCCCGGTAAACAGGTAGTTCTTAAGCGGTGTCGGGCAAAGGTTGTCCAGCCACCACGATTTGAACTGTCCCTGCTTGTCCCCGGTCAATACCAGACAGGTATGGTTCTGACATCCCGTGTCGTTCATGGCGTTGGCTACCACACCGATAAGCCATTTCGTGAAATATTCCTCCCATTTGCCGGGATTGGCTACCTGTACCGTGTTCAGAAGCCTGCCGATATGCCCGTGTTCGGCAGGATTCAGTAAGGGCAGGGCGTTGAAATACTCCTGTATGGGGTGAGCCTTTCTTGCGAAATCGCTTTCCAGTATCATGCGGATGTTGTCGGTAGAGGTGGAAATGTCAGCCGTTGCGTCCAGTCTGCGCCTGAAAGTGTTCAGGGCAAATTTTGTAACGGGCTGGTACAAGTCCGCAGAACTTGCAGCCCGGTATTCCGTCCGGCTCTTTACGGTGTTGAACCGGAAATCGTACAGGACGTTCAACAGGCTTTCGATGCGCTCGTTCTTGGACTGCCAGCCCTCGATATGCCTTGTATCATCACTTTTTTTCTTTTTCATCGGGAAGTCTGTTAGAAGCCGGGACATACTGCTGCTGCATCCACTTTTTTAGTCCCTCCATGTCGAAACGTAGGGTGCGCCCACGCTTGACACACGGTATCAGTCCCTTGCTGGCTAAGTGGTACAGGTAATTGACCGAATACCCGGTTATGCCGCTGGCAACGGATATTTTGACTAACACAGGCTCTTTTCCGTCCTGCCGTTCTTCGGGCTGTGAGCCCATGACCGGGGCAATCATCTTTTCTATGTTCTCCAGCCGTTTGAAAATTTCTTCGAAAGGATTATTCATAGGTGCTTGTTTTTTGAATTAGCACCACAAATAAAATAAGAAAAATCGGTAAAAAACAAAGCGTCAGCCGTTTGGAATCGCTTTGCTGCGCTCTGCACCAAATTAATGTCGGCAAATAGAAAACGGCTTTGTGTTTATTACCTTACTTATTTAGAAAGTGGGGGAAAACAGGTTTTTTGTTATCGGTTCGTTTCTTTCGTGTTGTTGTTGGGGTGGTGGTGGACATTTTCGGACACGCAAGGTCATTTGCGGACAGAAAGAAACAACCTGTCATTCAGTCTTATATATTTGCACCAGTGAAGAAAAACGGAGTATTGACAAAAATAAATATATCGGTTATGGAAATAGTGACGATTGAAAAGAGAACCTTTGAACTTTGGAAACAGAGGTTTGAAAATTTTGTGGGGCGTGTGGATGCGCTCTGTGTGCCTTTACGCAGGAAGCGTGACAAGTGGTTGGATAACTGCGAGACCTGCCGTTTGCTGAATGTTTCAGCCCGGACAATGCAGACCTACCGTGATACGGGGAAACTGCCTTATTCGCAGATTAACAATAAGATTTACTACAAGGCTTCGGACGTGGAAACATTTCTGCTCGACCAAGTAAGGGACAATTCTAAAAAGTAGGCGTATGGATTTGATAACGAAAGATTCCGAAACTACGTTGGTGCTGTTTTCTTCCCTTGACAGGGTACTGGAAAACGTGGAGTACGTGGTAATGAACTATCGCCCGGTATTGAACGGTGAACACTACCTGACGGGTGAGGAAGTATGCGAGCGACTTTGCATCAGCAAACGGACTTTGCAGGATTACAGGGACACGGGACTGCTGGGGTACGTGCAGCTTCCGGGAAAAATCATCTACCGGGAAAGCGACATCATGGATTTGTTGGAAAGGTTCTATCAGAAATGAAATCTTGAAAACATGGAATCTTGTTTTCTTGCTGTCTTGCTTTCTTGAAATATTGAAGTATTGAAATATAGCTGTCTTGTTTTCTATATTGTTTGGTTGAAAGCCAGCAATCACGGTTTCTTGAAAACTGTGTTGCTGGCTTTTTAATTATTCAAAAACTATTCAGTAACAAAATGCTTTGTAGAACAATATGCCTTAACTCCCATTTTGGATGTAGTGTGTAATATTAGGATAATGGCAGGAACTAAAATGGCAGGTGTCATTCCTATAATTGGTGATAACCAATTTGATAGAGCAGTAACACTTCCTAAACCGATGGATTTTCCTGCCGCTAAAAATTTCTTTTGTTCTTTTTCATAATCAGGATGTCCACAAATGAGTTTGTCAAATTCATCTTTTAGTCTGCTCCAATAGTTTTGGGCTTCTGCCGTATTGGTTTGACTACCTCCGAATGTCGCTGTTTGAATGGGACCTCTCGCTGTTAACCATTCCTCGGCTGCTTTTTCTTCTCCATATTTAGATACTAATTGTTCAATAACAACTTTTTGATATGGTTTAAGGCAAGCATACCACTCGTTAAGAGATAAATCATCTATTTCTATCATAACATTTCTTTTATGTGATTTGCAGAAATACAATAAGAAGTTTGGTTTAACTCATGAGGGTTTATTCCGGCTATAATAACTCCTGACGCAGGCGCATAAGTACCTATTAATAAGCCAATAATTGCCCCTGTCCTAATATTAAATATTAAAGAACCTGATTGTCCAGGTCTTGTTTGTATATTAATCGTTGCATATTTTGATTTGATTCCGGATGTTTCTAATAACATTTTAGCTCCAATTTCTGTTTCTTGATATGTTAACACTCTTCTGCCCATAACACAATGTGGAAATCCAAACATACCAATTTTCTCTCCCACAGGAATGTTATCTAATGATTCCAATGGAGGTAAATTGCCATTAAATCCTAAATCCGTTTTTAATATGCATAAATCAGTAATTGGATTTATATCTTCAATAATAGCAGTGGCAGGACGACATGATAAGTCTGTTACGTCTTGATAAACATTTATATTCGGAATATGAGGTAACAAAACGCATAAATCATTTGTTTCATTTCCTACAACATGTCGTGCTGTAACTACTTTACCCTCATTAGAAATAAGGAATCCTGTTCCTAACATGTCAATTGCATGAGTATTTTTATTGCATTTCCCTATTACAAGTGTTATTTGTGTAAAATCAAACATGGCTTTTATATTTATAATGTTTCTATTGTCAAATTTAGCAGAAAAAACTCATATATGCAAATTATTAATTTGTTTTTCAACTTCTTGCATATCCCTTAGTATCGTTTGGTCTAATACCTTTGCGTAGTGCTGTGTCATTCGGGTGGATGAATGCCCCAGCATTTTAGCCACATTCGGCAGTGACACGTTGTTAGCCAGTGCGATAACCGATGCGAAACTATGGCGGCTCATGTAAGTAATATTTAGAAATGCAATAAAAAACAGAATGACGAGAATTAAACGTAAATCGTTTATAATTAAGCATTTTGCGAGAATTGCAGAACAGACAGACCTGCAAAAGAAAACAAAATATTGCAACGTTTCAGTTACCAGACTGTTAGCCGCCTGTTTCGGAAACAACGGCAGGTAACCGAATTTTTACCGATAGGAACAAAGCGGATTTGTATTCACTGTTTATCAATGTTTTGCATGCCAAAGGACGCTTTTCAAAGGAGTATTTTTACAACCTAAAAAAGAGCGTTATGAAAGTGGAAAAATTCAAGGTGCTGCTCTACCTGAAAAAGAGCGAGCCGGACAAGACCGGCAAGACCCCGATCATGGGACGGATCACCCTCAACCGCACGATGGCGCAGTTCAGCTGCAAGCTCTCCTGTACCCCCGGGCTATGGAACGCACGTGAGAGCCGGCTGAACGGCAAGAGCCGTGAAGCGGTGGAGACCAATGAAAAGATAGAGAGGCTGCTGCTTGCCGTACACTCGGCCTTCAATTCCCTCATGGAAAGGAAAAAGGATTTCGATGCCGCCGCGGTCAGGGACATGTTCCAGGGTAACGCGGGCATGCAGATGACCCTGCTCAAACTTCTCGACCGGCACAACGAGGAGATGAAGGCCCGTGTGGGCGTGGACCGTGCGCCGACGACAATGTCGACCTACGTGTACACCCGGCGCACCCTTGCCGAATTCATCAAAACGGAATTCAAGGTCTCGGACCTCGCCTTCGGACAGCTCAACGAGCAGTTCATCCGTGACTATCAGGATTTCTGCCTGGAAAAGAAGAAACTGGCGATGGAGACGGTGCGCCATTACCTGTCCATCCTGAAAAAGATCTGCCGCATCGCCTACAAGGAAGGGCACTCGGAGAAATATCATTTCTGCCACTTCAAGCTGCCCAAGCAGAAGGAGACAACACCGAAAGCACTCAGCCGTGAGAATTTCGAGAAGCTGCGTGATCTGGAGATACCAGAAAAACGCAGGTCACATGTCATCACCCGGGATCTCTTCCTCTTCGCCTGTTACACCGGTACCGCCTATGCCGATGTGGTAAGCATCACCCGGGAGAACCTCTTTTGGGATGACGAGGACAGCCTCTGGCTGAAATACCGGCGGAAGAAGACCGACTACCTCGGACGCGTCAAGCTGCTGCCGGAGGCCCTCGCACTGATCGAAAAGTACCGTGACGATACCCGCGCCACCCTCTTCCCGCCGCAGGACTACCACACGCTCAGGGCCAACATGAAATCCCTGCGCCTGATGGCGGGGCTCAGCCAGGACCTCGTCTACCACATGGGAAGACATTCTTTCGCCTCCCTGGTCACGCTCGAGGAGGGGGTTCCGATCGAGACCATCAGCAAAATGCTGGGACACTCCAACATAAAGACCACCCAAGTCTACGCGCGCGTGACCCCTAAGAAACTGTTCGAGGACATGGACAGGTTCATCGAGGCGACCCGTGATTTGAAACTCATTCTTTAATCCTAAAAAATATCATTATCATGCGTAGTACATTCAAACTCTTATTCTACATCAACCGTAACAAGGTGAAATCGGACAGTACGACCGCCGTCCTCTGCCGGATCAGCATTGACGGCAAGAAGTCAGCCGTTACCACCGGCATCTATTGCAGGCCCGGTGACTGGGACAGCAAGAAGTGTGAAATCAAAACAGTCAGGGAGAACAACCGCCTTGCCGCCTTCCGCAGCCGGCTGGAGGAGGCATACGCCAACCTGCTGAGGAACCAGGGGGTGGTCACGGCCGAGCTGCTCAAGACCACCGTGTCAGGTGCCAATTCCGTGCCGGAATATCTCCTGCAGGCCGGAGAGGTGGAACGCGAACGTCTCAGGATCCGCTCCAAGGAGATCAACTCCACCTCGACCTACCGCCAGTCGAAGACCACGCAGCTTAACCTGAGACAGTTCGTCGAATCCCGCGGGATGAGGGACATCGCCTTTTCGGACATCACCGGGGAGTTCGCCGAATCGTTCAAGGTCTTTCTCAAGAAGGAGCTGGGACACAGGAACGGGCATGTGAACCACTGCCTGTGCTGGCTCAACCGGCTCATCTACATCGCCGTGGACCGGGAAGTATTGCGGGCCAACCCGATAGAAGATGTGGCATACGAGAAGAAAGATGCACCTAAACTAAGGCATATCAGCCGCAATGAACTGAAGCGGATGATGGAGACCCCGATGCCCGACCCGATGATGGAGCTGGCGCGCAGGACATTCATCTTCTCCTGTATGACCGGTCTTGCCTACGCGGACACGAGGGCTCTCCATCCCCGTCATATCGGAAGGACCTCGGAAGGGAGAAGGTATATCCGCATCCGCCGGGCCAAGACGGACGTGGAGGCGTTCATCCCGCTGCACCCCGTGGCCGAACAGATACTGGAGCTTTACAACACCACGGATGAGGGCAAGCCGGTATTCCCGCTGCCTGTCCGCGACGTCCTCTGGTACGAGGTGCACGGGATGGGCGTGGCACTGGGGATGAGGGAGAACCTGTCCTACCATATGGCCCGGCATTCGTTCGGGACCCTGACGTTGACCGCGGGTATTCCGATAGAGAGCATCGCCAGGATGATGGGCCATACAAACATCGACAGCACGCAGGTCTACGCCCAGGTCACCGACCGGAAGATATCCTCGGACATGGACCGGCTGATGGAAAGAAGAAAGTCCGCGGATGCGGCCGGCAAGGAAACCGCCGACTAAATAAGGATTGCCGCCGGAATCGTAAATGCAATTCCGGCGGCAATCCTTAAACTTGAATACGATATTATACCAATGCAGGGTGATAATTCTCCTCCAGCAGCTTCTCGATGTCCGACTGCCTGTACAGGATCTTCCCACCGAGCTGGATATAGGGAATCCGTCCTTGGTCCCTGTAATCCTGCAGGCACCTGCGGCTGATCTTCAATGTCTCGGAAAGCTCCCTGTCGGTCAGGAACCGTTCCCCGTTGAAGGGAGGACGGTTGTCACAGGCAAGACGTTCCACTTTTTTCTCTATATTGTCCAGCAGGGCGAAGAACCTGCGGATGCGCCCGTCTTCCTTATCGATAATTCCTTCCATTTCTTCCGTTCTTTAAAGGTTTCCGTTCTTTCTTCTTTCCCTCACCGCCTTCTCCTTGCGTCTGATGCCGACGTAGGTCATCAGCCTCTCCACGTCCTCCGGTTTGTAATAGAACTTCCGCTGGAGGCGGGTGAACGCCAGCCGTCCGGTATCGCGGAGGGTCTGTAGGGTACGCGGCGAGATGTCAAGGCGCAGGCAGACATCCTGGCCGTCCAGTCACTCGCCGGGTTCCTTACAGCGGTTCCTCTCATACTGCCTGTCCACATCTCCGGACAGTTTCTCGACGCATGCCAGCATCCTCTCAAGGACACCGGCCTCGATGTAGCATATTTCCATATTTTCAACTCGTTTAAATGTCGGTGCGAATATAAGGGAAGAAAACATGCGGGACAAGCACATTCGTCCGACTGGCAGGAATAGTCATGAATAGTCGTTTTTTGTCATATGGCGCGGAAAAAGACTCCGTAGCCAGTCGGCTTTCACGCCCCCCCTTTGGAAACCCGCAGGACGGGTGCGTCACGGCGATGAAAAAGAAAAAATCCCCACCGGAAATGAAGTGGAGTGACCTCAAACCGGCAGGGAGTGTAATAATAAAGGAGCGGGCCGCTCAGCCCTTGATGTAGCCGTACTTTTTCAGGTCGTCCATGAAATTCCCGGGCGTGTCGGTCCTCACCCTCACCCCGTGCAGTTCATGGTACCGGCCCGAGAAGTTCACCATGTACTCCTCATCGGTGCATTCGCTGTCAAACCAGCTACCCTCACGCAGGAGGCGTACAAACTCAGAAGGGTCGGAGGCGGCAATCCTGCCGCTATCTGCCAAAATATACATATGCCTGTTCATGCCGATAGTTTTTTGGTTCTCAGTTTATAATAGAGTTTCTGTTCACCGTCAAGGAAGGGGATGTCCCGGAGCGCGGTGGCCACAGGCACTTGCCCTTGTGTGGCAAAGGTAACCAATTTGTGGAGAAACAGCACCCAGTTGCGCATTTTTGTGAAGTTGGTCGTTCCAGAATGCTGGCGGAACTCGACCGTCTTGTGCCGTGAGTAGGCCTCGAGGTTCACCTTGTGGTAACGGTCGCCGATCCTTCCTTTCAGCTCATCCACCGTCCGGGCCGAACGTATCATCTCGTCAGAGACATGACCCAGTCCCCGGCAATAGCGGTTGTCCCTGCGGGATGCCGGCATGAACCTGTCGATGATCGGTTCCAGATGTTTGTAACTCAGGGCCAGGTTACGCCAGGTTGCCATGCTGAAACCGGCGGCATCGATATGCACGTGAAGCCCGCAGCTCTCGTTCACTTTCACGTCACACAGGTCAAGCACCCAGCAGACCTTCTCCAGTTCCCGCAGGCCGGTTTCACCGACCAGGATCGGACTGACCAGCTCGAATGTGTCGTTACCGTTCAGGCTGCTGTCCGTCACGAGCTTCCAATGCGGACGGGTGGTATGGTTATAACCTTCCACCACAACCTCTATCCCGGCCTCCCTGAGCTCACGTGCGAGCCGTTCACGGGAGCAGTTATAAGCCTCGATCTCGATACCGAACTTGCGGTTGAAAGTGTAATCCAACGCTGTTGTCGCCGGATGGATGTTCAAACCGCCCTCGCGTTCCCTCATCCGGCGCAGGGCGTTCACCACGAAACCGTAATTGCCGTTGGTCACCATCCTTGCGATTTCCGCGCGGGGAACCCCTAAAAGGTACAGCTGACGGATCTTGCTTGTCTTCGTTGTCTCTTGTGCTAAAACACGCCTAATTTGCTCGCTCATAACTTGTTACCTCCTTTATTATATACTACTAAGGTAATGCATTCATAGGGGAAGTCGTAATTATAAGGAGCCTATTACCGTGCCGTTTAGCTTAGTTTACCTTAGGCTAAAAATCCTTATTTAAGGTGTCTGTATCTTATCATCCGCCCGGCCGGCAGCAGGTTCCTCCAGACCGATGGCGCGGCATATCTCCTCCACCAGTTCCGGAAGGCCGGAATCCTTCTCCTGACGGGAATCGGGCGGGAACAGCGTGGAACGGAAGACACCCTTGCGGACAGGGTCAGCCTCCCGGGTGTAGCGGAGGGTGTTCGGAACGCGCGAGGACAGCAGCCGCAGCCCCATCCTGTGGATGACCCGGTTCCAGGCTTCGTACAAGTCCTTCCGTCCCCTCCTGTCCACCATGTTCCAGAACAACCGGATCCCTTTCAGATTGCAGTTCCCCTTGGCGATCAGCTCCTCTTCCAGCGCCTTGGCAAACTGCAGGGAGCTCTGCATGACGATGTTGTCCGCCTTGAGCGGGACAAAGATGTAGTCCATCGCGGCGACGGTATAGACCACACCCTCGCTGCGGAGCGTTCCGGGGAGGTCGAAAAGCACGACATCGAAAGCCTCGCCTTTCTCCACGGTATAACGCCGCAGGTCCTCCACGGCTTTTTCCGGATCGCTCTTGATGACTGGGTAGGCAGGCTTTTGGATTCTCTCGTGCTGCCGGTAAAGGCCCACCTTCAGGTCATCGTTTTTCATGACGTTCTCTATGTCCCTCTCACGCATCAGCGCGATACTGTGCTGCGGGGAGTCACAGTCCACGACAGCCACACGCAGCCCTTTGTGGTAATGCAGCACACTGGCCAGCAGTACCGTAAAGACCGATTTGCCCACGCCGCCCTTCTGGCTGGCGACGGCAACCAACAACTCTTTTTCTTTTTTCATACTCATACCTTTAAAATGTTAAACACTATTGTTCCTGAGACAAAAAACAATGCCCCGATCGGATGAGATGCCCTGTCATGGGAGACGGCCCCTTATGTCCGGCCGGGCAGGGACTCCTCCAGAATCATCTCCGCCGTTTCCCTGTATTCTTCCAGATGCCGCGAGACAAGGTGGTTGATGAACCCCTCCAGCGTGACCTTCCCGTTTGAGGCTCCCGCCAGGATGGAGAGTTTCCGGTGCAGGGTGGCGGGAATGTGCAGTGACCGGCGCTGCACGCTCGCAATTCCATTTAGGTATTCATCGCCGTAGAGGGACGGCTGTACGGCCCCGTTCCACCGAGGCTGGGTAGGGGCTTCCCCCATTATCCCGCAGATGTGCTCCGCGTCCATTCCGCCGGGACCCGTCCGGCCTTTCACGTTCTTTCCTTTCATTGACATATCTTTTTGAACATTTACAGATGTTTACCGGCGGGCCATCCCATTCTCGTCATCCCAGGGCCGGTAGACCTCACCGAGCAGCCCGGCGATATCCTCCCTGTGCTCCTCCATATGAAGCTCCAGCAGCCGGATGATGAAACCTGAGATGCTGCCGCAACCGGAGGCCCTGACCAGCATGGCGATACGGCGGTGCAGCCTCCCGTCAATGTACACGGTCTTCCACTCCGCGGACTTGGGGGCGGGAACCAGAAACTTCCTTTTGTATTCTTCCGGGGATGTCACTTCTGCCGCCCGGGACCGACTTTCACGGCCCAGCGTATCCACTGGAGGTTCCGGGGATGTGGAGACAGGATCTGACAGGAAGTTCCCCATAAGCCCGACCCTCCCGAGAATTATATCGGAAAGCCGGTCCTTTTCCTTTTCTGAATCCATTTTCTTAAAATCTTAAATTATTAAATTACACAACCGGTATTGTTTCGGAATACAAAATAAAGGAAGAAGAGGACAGGACGGAACCGCCTGTCACTTATAGTCATGGAAAGTCAGTTTTTGTCATGGGATGTGTAAAATGGGAAGGTGGGGAGACTCTCCGTTTGCAGAAGTGTAGAAGTCACAATCCATCAATGGAGACAATGAGGGAAGAACACGAGGCATGTACGGCTCACCGCCCGTTCTCCATTTGCAGAAGTGTAAAAGTAACAATCTGTCAATGGAGACAATGAGGGAAGAACACGAGGTCTATACGGCTCACCGCCCGTTCTTCATTTGCAGAAGTGTAAAAGTAACAATCCGTCAATGGAGACAACGAAAGAAGAACACAAGGCATATACGGCTCACCGCCTGTTCTCCATTTGCAGAAGTGTAGAAGTAACAATCCGTCAATGGAGACAACGAAGGAAGGACACGAGGCATGTACGGCTACTGCCTGTTCTCCATTTGCATAAGTGTAAAATGACAATCCATTAATGGAGAATAGGGTATGGAAAGGGCTGATTTCCCGTATATGTGCCTTCTTATTCCCGAATTATGGGCGTAAGTCGCATGATTCGGGAGAGATATCCACCTTTTTATGGGGAGAGAAGTCGGCAAATCCCCGATGGAAATGCCCCGCAAATCACAAGAGAACAGCCACATAATGGGCTGATACACAATAATTATTGGATAAACGTGGTCCGTCCCTGCGGACAGCAAGTTGTGTTTTCGTTAAACGAAAACCGTACGGTTTAACGGCAACCTGCCGCCAAACCGTCCCTGCCCCCTGATGCTCCGGAGTCGTGGGGGATAAGCTACCGGCATGTTCCATGTCCCTTTGGCATGGGATCCTGCGGATGAATCCGGGCACAGAAAGGCGATTTTCGCATAATTTCTCACAAGGTAGTTCCGGAAAAAACTGGCAGCAAGACTTTGCTGGAAGGACTAAACAAGAAGGTGAAAGGAGTGATGTACACCCGCAATGCCCTTGTCCTTTTTCGACTGGGATGCATAAAGGAAGCGAAATATTTTATAAGTGGTTTCTTTCCACCAACCCTTCTGGTTGGTGGAAGCAGATTACCATTCAGTAGATACCAGTTCTGAAAGATGTAAACAACTTGTTTCTTAGATAGCCTTATAAATATGCTACTACTTATTACAGTTCATTTGGAAATGTTATTCTCACTTTTATTCCTCCGCTTTTTCACTTGCTCCACTGCTTCAGATATGATTCCCTTGTTTTCAAAACGCTGCGTGTAATTGGTATAATCCGGGTGAATACGTTCGTAAGTTGGGTCAGTGAATAAGGGACTCGTAATAATGTGGTCCGCAGTCGAACGGTTACAGCAGAAAACAATATTTTCAACTCCAGCCAGTCTGGTCAATGCTTTCACATCCGTATCGTGCGGCTGTAGTGTCATCGGATCTGTAAAAAAGAACAGATAGTCTATTTCTCCTTCTACGATCCGCGAACCAATTTGCTGGTCACCTCCTAAAGGACCAGATTTCAGGATTGTGATATCCCATTTGATTTCAGGATGTTTTTCTTCAAGGGCTTTTTTAATTAGTGTACCGGTTGTACCCGTACAATAGAATTTATGTCCTATCAGACGTTCCGAGTTCCAGAGAACCCACTCTATCATGTCTTTTTTCATTGCATCGTGTGCAACAAGCCCAATTCTTCGAACAATTGTTTTCATAAAGCTAAATTATTTTTATATGATAAATTATAATAACAAGAAAAAACTAATTCTATTGAAGGCCGGAGGATGACCGGATAAGTCTGAGCAATTCTTTGTTTGCCCGGCTATCCATGATGGTTTCCCGTTTTTCTTCAAAAAGATTGAGTGTTGTGGAGCATTCCCCACAGATGTCAATGCCCACTACCTGTTCTTTCTGAAGAATAACAGCCAGCAGTTTCTCCAATTCCCATAAGCTGAGAGAACCTTGATCCCAGTTTGTTGCTGCCGAAGCCGGATTCAAGACATCCTTGTCTATGGAAATGTAAACCGGCCCGTTGATATGTCCGGAAGAAAAGTCCTGCCAACCCTCTTCGTGCATGAGCGTAGTTTCACTGTAAAACCGGACTTGTCTTTCATATCCTTTCGGCACAGCCTGTATCAGTTTGTCTGAAGCACCTACGATAATTACTTTCTTGCAGTTGTTGTTATGGTCCAATATATCCTTTACCCAACTTCCGCAAGAAAGTATGTTGTCAAACAACGGTGGCTGCATATCGGGATGGTGGTCGAACACAATCAGCGAAAACGGAGTTTCGAGTTTGTCTGTCCAGAATTTAGTCAAATAATGATAATTGCCTGAATCGATGAAATGGACTCCCTCCGCCGGATAATCAGCAATCATCCGCTTCAAAGCCAAAGTACCATCCCTGTCACAGTAGCCCTCTGTACCATAAAGATGACGACAGTCCAGCCATATAAACTTATTGTTCCGGGCAAACGCCTCGTAGTCATACACTCCCGTGAAGTTCATGATGATGATCGGCCATGCTATCCGTTTATCTGTTTTTTGATTTTGCCCGCTCATACGTTGTTTTTGCATATCCTTTTACTGTTCATTAAAACCATCGTACATAACAGAAATCTTGCCGGTGAGGTAACAAAGCATTCTTGGGATACATACGGAAGGCCTGCTTGAAGCTTCCGGCGTTGAAAATGCCGGATGTCGCCTTAAAGGTATATAAATTCCCATTCTTGGAAACCGGCGAAAGGGGAATTACCTCATATATGTGATCCTGACCGCCTTCATGCCTGATAATGACCGATTCTATTCCGATTGCGTCATCCAGGCCTTTCTCATCAACGACAACCGTCACCTCATATTCCTTTCCGGCTTCAATCGTGGCATTCAGCCCGTTCCCAGCCTCTATGGATTTGATTTCTATGGCATCCCATCTGCTCCGGACGTTTGCTTTCCAGTCAGCCATCATTTTCGCCTTCGCAAAGTTGTCGGCTGCCAGAATATGGAAATGCTCTGACAGCTTGTTATAGAACCTGTCATAGTAGTCATCCAACTGTCTTTTCATGGTAAAATGGGGAGCGATTTGTGCGATTGAGTTCTTGATATACTTGACCCAGTTTCCCGAATAGTTCTTCCCCCCATGCTCGTAATATAGTGGCAGGATGTCATGCTCCAACAAATAATAGATGGTTTCGGCATCCAGCTGGTTTTGGTACTGTTCATTCTGATAAGTACTTTTATCGGTCAGTGCCCATCCGGCATCCTTACGGTATCCTTCATACCACCAACCGTCCAGCACGGAGAAATTAAGCACACCGTTCATCAATGCCTTCTCGCCCGACGTACCCGAAGCTTCTGCCAACCGCATAGGGGTATTCATCCAGATATCCACACCCGAGATAAGATGGCGCGCCAGGTCCATGTCGTAATTCTCCAAGAATATGATTTTACCTAAAAATTCCGGGCGCCGGGATATTTCCACGATTTGCTTGATCAGTCCCTGCCCGGCACCGTCATTGGGATGGGCTTTGCCTGCAAAGATGAACTGTACCGGATATTTCGGATTATTCACGATTCTAGCAAGTCGGTCTATATCCGTGAACAGAAGATGAGCCCTCTTATATGTAGCAAAACGGCGTCCGAAACCTATTAGAAGGGCATCGGGATTGAATCTCTCAAAAATGGAAACGCTCAATGCCGGATCAACCTGACTCCTAAGCCAGTCCTTGCTGCATTTGCTTTTGATATAGTCCAGCAATTTTGCTTTCTGTTTTAACCGGGTATTCCATATCTCTTCATCTGGGATGCCATAGACAGCCTCCCAGATTTTCTGATTGGACTGGTCGCAGAAAAAGTTCTCATCAAAATTGTCCTTGAAAAGCTTTTTCCATTCTGCCGCACACCAGGTAGGCAGATGTACCCCGTTGGTTACATAACCCACATGGTTCTCTTCCGGGAAGTATCCCTTCCAGATCGGCGCAAACATTTGCTGGGATACCGATTTATGCAACTTGCTGACGCCGTTTACCTCCTGGCAGGTCTTGCAGGCGAAGACAGACATGCAGAAACGTTCCTCCTTGTCTCCCGGATTGTGACGCCCGAGATCCATCAGGTTATCCCAGGTTATACCCAACTTGCCAGGATATCCCTTCATATATTTATTGAAAAGCCCTTCGTCAAAATAATCATGACCAGCGGGTACGGGAGTATGTACGGTATAAAGTGAGGAAGCACGTACCAGCTCCATGGCCTGCCCGAAATTCAAACCGCCATTTATGTAATCACAAAGCCGCTGGATATTGATCAATGCGGCATGCCCCTCATTACAGTGATATACATCCTTCGTTATACCCAAAGCTTTCAGCGTCATCATCCCGCCTATGCCAAGCAGAATTTCCTGTTTTAGCCGATTCTCCCAGTCACCTCCATACAGATGGTGAGTGATAGGGCGGTCAAACTCGCTGTTGAGTTCATTGTCCGTATCCAGCAGATAAAGGGGGATACGCCCCACACTGGCTTTCCAGACATTGGCATGTACCACAAAACTGTCGGCATAGGGGACGTGGATTACCAGTTGTTTCCCATCCGGTTGCATTACCTTTTCAATCGGGAGCTGCCCGAAATTCTGCGCTTTATAATTGACTGTCTGCTGGCCGTCCATGGAAAGCGACTGGTCAAAATAACCGTAACGGTACAAAAGTCCTATGGCACAAAGGTCCACATTGCTGTCCGACGCCTCTTTCAGGTAATCCCCCGCCAACATTCCCAAACCGCCGGAATATATCTTAAGAACTTCATCCAAGCCGTATTCCATGCTGAAATAAGCTATTGACGGGCGCTGGTGGTCCGGTTCCACATCGACGTATTTTTTGAAGGCGGAATAGACGGCATCCATTTTATAGACAAAGTTCTCATCATGTGCCAGCGCTACCAGCTTCTCATAATTCATCTGCTCCAGAAGCAATACCGGATTCTGTTCCACCTCTTTCCAAAGTTCCGGGTCCAAATCACAATACAGTTTCTTTGCGTCATCATTCCATGTCCACCAGAGATTATGTGCGATTTCTGCAAGTTTCCGCAGTTCTGCAGGAAGATGTGAACCTACTGTAATCTCCCTCCATTGAGGGGTATTTACATTATAACTTGAATATTCCATGACATTTTATATTAAATAAGTCCTAATCTTTATTCAGTCCTTTTATTATTTTTCGTTTACCGACAATCCATACCGTATCATTCTCCTTGAAAATTGTATCAGGGTCTGGATTCATAATGCTCGCGGTACTCCTCTCTATTCCGATAATGACGCTATCCGATATGTCCGCCTCCCGGATCGTCTTTCCGATCAATGGTGAACCTCCTTCGACAGGAAATTGCCCTATTTCCATCTCATCCTGCGAGGATGTTCCGTTCCCGTCCCTTTCTACCTCCTTTTGTTCCATGGATGTTCGGAAGCTTTCCAACTGCCGGTCCGTACCTACGACCGTAACCTTGTCATATGGATAGAGATGTTCTTTCCCTTGTGGTATATCCAGGCGTTTTTCTCCACGGGTGATTGAAATCACATTTATCTGAAACAAGGTGCGTAGGCTGCTTTCTTTTAATGTTCTGCCCACATATATGGAATCAGGGGATACTGTGAAATCCGCCAAATGTAATTCCTTGAACGGGATATTGCCGCCAAGGGTGGAGCCTGTATCACTTTCTGTAGAAAGTCCATTCCCATCCGTCCCTTGAAAGTTTGCCATAAATTGTCTCTCTATAGTCAGCGACCGTTTCTTGATCCGCTTGGAAAAATAAATGACGGCAATGATAATGGAAGAGACTACCAGCCCGGCTCCCAAGGCAACATTGAAAAGATGGGTAATGATACTCATCATGATAATCGTGCAAATCAGTATTTTGACAAGTACTATTGATACCAAAGGCCCTCTGTTGAACTTGTTGTCCGTCCAGAGTTTACGGAACTCGGTTGAATTGTTCTTTTTCATGATGATGGCCCACAGAAACGGGGATATGACAAGAAAGATGATGACGAAGCCCAACAAGTTCCCTTCCATTCCCGGCAGACTTTTCCTAATCAAAGGATGTACATAGGAAAAATATAAAGTGATGAAAAAAACGCATACGACCAGATAGAGTGTGACAGACACCAGCATAGACCGGATCAGTTTATGCCAAGTACCCTGGTGTTTTACAGTCATTGCCCCGGACGTATAGTGTACGAGATAATCTTTCAGGGATTCAGGCAGATGGCTGTCTATAAACCGGTATGCAGGTTCCGAAAGCCGTATCATATAGGGGGTAAGAAAAGTCGTTATGACAGATACGGCCACTATCACCGGATAGAGATACTTGTCCGTGACATTCAGACTGACGCCTAAAGATGCGATGATGAATGCGAACTCACCGACCTGTGTCAGTGAAAAGCCGGACTGTATGGCTATTTTCAACGGTTGGCCGGAAAGCAGGATACCAAAGCTCCCGAATAGTACCTGGCCGGACAGTACCAGCAATGTCAGGGTGAGAATAGGGACAGCATATTCCCACATCATGGCAGGATCGATCATCATTCCCACCGACACGAAAAATATGGAAGCGAACAGGTCTTTTACCGGCTGTACGATATGTGCGATTTTTCCCGCTTCAACGGTCTCTGCCAGCAGGGACCCCATGACAAAGGCTCCCAATGCGGCAGAAAATCCCGCTTTTGTCGCAATCATCACCATTCCCAGGCAAAGTCCCAGAGAGGTTATCAATAAAATCTCGTTGCTGGTGAAACGGCGTATCTTCTTCAGCAGGGTAGGTATCAGATAGATGCCCAATGCCGACCAGAAAATCAGGAAAGCGGCCAGTTTCAATATACTTTCCAGCATCTCCTTCCCTTCAAAATGTTTGCCTACCGCCAACGTGGAAAGAACAACCATCATCACTACCGCCACCAGATCTTCGATAACAAGAATCCCCAAGACAATGCCAGTGAATTTCTGTTGGAGAAGTCCCATGTCATTGAAGGCCTTGAATACGATGGCCGTGGACGACATGGACAGCATTCCACCCAGAAAAATACTGCTCATGTGGGAGAACCCCATTGCATTCCCCGCCATATAGCCTATGAACATCATGCCACATACAATAGTGACAGTGGCAACGATAGCCGTAATGCCCACATTTATCAATTTCTTGAACGAAAAGTCCAGTCCCATCGCGAACAGCAGAAAAATGACACCGATGTCCGCCCATATTTTGATATTGGCAGGATCGGAAACAGTCGGGACCAGGGAAACGGAAGGGCCAGCCATAATACCGGCTACAATGTAACCCAATATGACCGGTTGCTTCAGCCACTTAAAAATGACGGTTACAATACCGGCAATAATCAGAATTATGGCAAGATCCGATATTAAGGGAGCAACTTCTGACATGTTGACGGTTATTTTATATCGATAATTCGTTAAGGACCCGGATCAGGCTTTTGTCAATAGTCTTGTCCTTTTTGATTGCCTGAACAAAAGGAACATAAACAATCTCGTTGTTCCGTATGCCTATCATAACATTCCGCTGGCCTTCCATTAAAGCCTGAATTGCGGCTTCACCCAGCCGGCTTGCCAGTATGCGGTCATTGGCACTCGGAGCACCACCCCGTTGCAGATGGCCCAGGATAGAAACCCTGACATCATACCCGGGATATTCCTTCTTTACCCGGTCGGCGTAATACATGGCACCTCCATTCTTGTTTTCAGGACTTTCGGTCACAATTACGATGCTGCTGTTTTTCGTCTTTCTGAATCCACGTCCGATGAATGTTTCCAACTGGTCCACGTCCGTCCTGTCCTCCGGGATGATGGCCGCTTCAGCACCGGAAGCTATTGCGCTGTTTTGTGCCAGAAAGCCCGCATCACGCCCCATCACTTCGACAAAGAAAATACGGTCATGGGAGGTTGCCGTGTCCCTGATTTTATCCACGCATTCCACAATGGTATTCAATGCCGTATCATATCCTATGGTAAAATCGGTGCCATATAGGTCATTGTCAATGGTGCCAGGCAATCCTATGCACGTCACATCATACTCCTCCGCAAAGATCCGGGCTCCCGTCAGGGAACCGTCTCCACCGATAATTATCAATGCATTGATGTTCTCTTTCCGTATGACCTCATAAGCTTTCTTGCGTCCTTCTGGAGTGGTGAAAGTTTCGGAGCGGGCTGTTTTCAGTATGGTACCTCCCCTCTGGATAATGCTGCTTACGTCTTCCGTAGTGAGTTCTTTCACTTCACCGGCAATCAGCCCCTCGTAACCTCTATAAATTCCTTTCACTTTAAATCCGTTAAAAATAGCGGTGCGGGTCACGGCACGGATAGCCGCGTTCATTCCTGAAGCATCCCCTCCGGAAGTCAGAATTCCAATATACTTGTTATCCATAATTTGTTTTTTATATTTAATTAATCAGGCAAAATCAGAAAGCAACTGTTTTAGCCTTTTTCTGCTATAAAAGATACGGCTTTTTATCGTACCCAGTGGCACTCCTATCTTTGCGGCTATTTCCCGATATTTGACCCCGGAGACATACAACATAAAAACAACATAATATGCTTTAGGCAATGTTTTAAGGGCTTCCCTTATCTCTTTTGCATCATGCCCGTTATCCACGAAAATGAAAGAGCCGTCCCTTAACAGAAAATGAGATTCAGGTTCGGATAATACATATAAATTCCCTCGTATTTTCTTTGCCCGGCAATTATTGATAAAGGCATTGCGCATGATGGTATACATCCAGCTTTTAAAATTCGTGCCGGGATTAAACTTATCCTTATTATCCAACGCCTTCAACATTGTTTCCTGCAACAAGTCTTCTGCTTCATCCTTGTCAGCAGTCAGTTTATATGCAAAACAATGCAGTTCATTCTGAAGGGCTACCAGCGCTTCATCAAAATCAAATCCTCTCATTATATTTATTTTGGAATTCAAATATCCGGATGAAGGCATTCCCTGATAATAAGAAATGCCTTCTGTAGGGTCTCGCCAAGATATCTTATTTGACATCAATAGTTTTGGTGGTTTCCTGAACCTTCTTATCTACAACTTTGGGAATATCGATAAACAGGACCCCATGTTCCACCTTGGCCGAGATTTTATCTTTTTCCACATTATCCGGCAGCAGGATACTCTGCTGGAATCTGGAATAGGAGAATTCACGGCGCAGGTATTTTCCGTCTTTCTTCTCCTCCTTTTTCTCGTCCTTTTTTTCCATGCAGATTACCAGATTGTTACTTTCATCCACACTTACCTTAAAATCGTTCTTGGTCATTCCCGGAGCTGCCAGTTCTACTTTGTAGTCCTTTTCATTCTCAATCACATTGATGGCTGGAGCGGTAGCGTTTGCTCTTGACATCCATTCATTGTCAAAGAAATCGTTAAAAATACTCGGTAACCAATTCTGATTTGTTTTTACAGGTACCATTTTTACCTCCTCTTTAAAAGTTAATAATTAAAACTTAAAAAACACATCTGCCTGATAGACAGATTTTTATTTTTCAGCCATCCCTTGTTTGGCCACTGCTTCTGCCCGTTTCCGTATCTCTTCCGGGTTTCCAAGGTAGTAGTCCTTGACAAGAACCAGCCTGTCGTCAAATTCAAAGACATAGGGAACCGCCGTAGGCAGGTTCAGGTTGGAAATATCCGTATCGGAAATCCCTTTGAGATGCTTGATGATTCCGCGCAGGCTGTTGCCATGGGCGACTACCAGCAGGCTGTCCTTATACATCAATGCGGGAAAGATGATGCATTCCCAGTAAGGCATGACACGCCCAATAGCATCTTTCAGGGATTCCGTACGGGGAAGTTCCCTATCTGGCACACCGGCATAGCGGATATCCATGCCCGGATTACGGGGATCATCTTTGCCTACCGGAGCGGGAGCCACGTCATAGCTTCTTCGCCAGATGTGTACTTGTTCTTCACCATATTGGACCGCCGTCTCACTCTTATTCAGTCCCTGAAGCATACCGTAATGCTTCTCGTTCAGCCGCCAGGTCTTTTCAACCGGAATCCAGTCTTCATCCAGCCGGTCCAGGACACAGTTCAACGTTTTTACGGCACGTTTCAAGTAAGAAGTGTAAGCTGCCTCAAAAGAAAATCCGGCCTCCCGTAATGCATCGCCTGCCTTGCAGGCTTCTTCGACTCCTTTCTCGCTTAAATCCACGTCCATCCATCCGGTAAAACGGTTTTCTTTGTTCCATAGGCTTTCGCCATGACGTAATAACACTATTCTTTTCATGAATACTTCTCCTTTATGCAATGGTTATTGAAGAATCCAGATATACGTCCTGAATGGTGTTCAGAAGTTGAACTCCGTCTTTCATCGGTTTCTGGAAAGCCTTACGACCGCTGATCAGCCCCATACCACCTGCACGCTTGTTTACTACTGCTGTTACGACGGCATCATGCAGGTCGGATTCCCCATGGGATTCCCCGCCCGAGTTGATCAATCCAACACGTCCCATATAGCCATTCGCCACCTGATAACGGCAAAGGTCTATCGGATGGTCAGTGGTCAGTTCCGAATACATACGCTCGTTTGTCTTTCCGAACCCGATAGCCTTGAAGCCGCCGTTATTGGAGGGGAGCTTCTGCTTCACGATATCGGCTTTGATGGTAACCCCGATATGGTTGGCTTGTCCTGTTAAATCGGCAGCGGCATGATAGTCGGTCCCATCCTTTTTGAAGCTGCTGTTTCTCAAATAGCACCACAGAATAGTAGCCATTCCCAATTCGTGGGCATATTCAAAAGCCTGTGACACTTCCACTATCTGGCGGCGGCTTTGTTCCGAACCGAAATAAATGGTAGCGCCGACAGCTACGGCACCCATGTTCCATGCCTCTTTTACCGTACCGAACATTACCTGGTCGTAGCTGTTCGGATAAGTCAGCAACTCATTATGGTTCAGTTTGACGATAAAGGGTATTTTGTGTGCATATTTGCGTGCCATGGCACCCAACACACCGAATGTGGATGCCACGGCATTACACCCTCCTTCAATGGCCAGCTTTATGATGTTTTCGGGATCGAAATAAAGCGGATTGGGGGCAAAAGACGCTCCTGCAGAATGTTCTATGCCCTGGTCTACAGGCAGAATGGATACATAGCCCGTATTGGCCAGACGTCCATGTCCGTATAAAGCCTGCAAACTTTCCAATGTACGGATATTCCTGTCGGAATTCATCCATACCTTATCTATCATATCCGGTCCCGGAATATGGATAAGTTGTTTGTCTATCGTCTTACATGTATGGTTCAGGTAGTACTCAGCCTGTCCTCCCAATAAATCTACTATTTTCATCTTTATTGATTATTCTGGTTTATGACTCCCGTTCACCCAGTTTTGCATCCATAAAAAGGATAGCACTGTCTCCGGCTTTCCTCAGCCGACTAACAATATTGAGTACATTCGCTTCTTCTTCTACCTGCTCACGAACAAATTGCCACAAGAAGTCCTGAGTGGCATTGTCTTTCTCTTCGGATGCTACCTGTACCAATTCATCAATCAGTTTGGAAACATGTTTTTCATGCTCCAAAGCATGTTCGAATACTTCAACAGGGTTACCCCAACCTTGTGGAACCACATCGACCTTGTCCACTTTCGGGGTTGCCTCACGCTTAATCATGTACTCAGCAATGGCATATGCATGCCCGGTCTCTTCTGCAGATTGTTTCTGCATCCAGCGAGCCATTCCGGAAAAGCCCTCTCTTTCCAGATAAAAAGACATCGATAAATACAGGTTGGCAGACCATAATTCTGCTGTGATTTGCTCATTCAGGGCATTTTGCAATTTTTCAGTCATGATGAATCAAACTTTTAATGTTAATAATAAATCCAAATTATCTCTCTTCTTTAAGAACAAGCATGGGCTTGTTTCAAAATTTCAATTAATACCGGACGTATCCCGCTGATAAAACATTCCACGGCGATCACCATCAGAATAAGTCCCATCAGTCTCATCATTACATTGTTTCCCGTCTCTCCCAAGATTTTTAAAAGCTGGGTGGACGCGCACAGAATAAAGAAGGAAAGAATGCAGACCAAAGCGATTACGCCAAGCAATACTATTTTGAAAGTATATTCCGAAGCATCTTCCATCAATGTTATTCCACTGGAAATCGCTCCCGGACCGCATAACATCGGAATGGCAAGAGGTGTGATGGTTATATCTTTGGAATATTCTTTTCGTTCAGTTTCATTCAGTTTCACATGGGTGAAATGTGCCTGCAACATATCATATCCGATTTTAAAGATGATGATACCTCCCACAATCCGGAATCCGTCTGTTGAGATACCGAAAAAATGAAACAGGATCCTGCCCGACAATGTAAAAAGGACTAATATGATAAATGCAATGGTACATGCTTTCAAGGCGATACATCTGCGTTCTTTCGTATTCATTCCATCAGTCATTTGCAGGAATACCGGCATCACTCCAAGCGGGTCCATCAAGGTGAATAGCGAAGTGAAACACAATGTTATATATACAAATATATCCATGATGACATATATTTTATTGTCGATTATTATATCGCAAAAAACATACCAGATAGCATTCTGCAATATTAAATTTTGCAGAATATCAATCTTAAATCCATACCGTCAAAAATAAGGTAGTCTCCGTTCGTTTTCCTTGGCGAGGATACGTAATAATTCCATAAATACCGTACTTACATATATACGGTCTGCATACAGCCCGCTGATGAAAGAATGGAAGGACATATTCACATTCCGGCATAATATGAGAAATGTGTTTACCTGACATGATATGTACTGCTCGTGTTCAAGCAATTCATTCAAGGCATTCAATGGCGTTATCCATTCATGTGTATCCCGTTTCATTTCATTGATTGCAACACATCCTCCATCATGGCATATCCGATTCATCATCTGATAAACCTTGTTCATATTGTCCTGTGCTTGGGAGTTTAGCCAAGAGCTAAGTATTGGAAGCCGTTCATCTTCAAAATAAACCTGCAATGACAGGTATAAACCGGTTGACCATATTTCTGTATTGATCAACTCATTCATGGCGTTTTCTATTCGTTTATCCATTATCACTCTGAATATTGAAAATCCATTACTAATATTATGTGTTATTCCCAGTATATAAAAATTCCATTCGATTGTGGGTAACCCATAAAACGAAATTCTTAAACGAGGCTTAAATAATAGGATGCTTATCCGCACAGACAAATTGTCACAAAAAATAGCACTATGGTGTCTTTTTGTCTTGTCCTCCTTGCAGAATATCCAATAATACATCCAGTTCTCTTTCTATTCCTTCAATCTTATCGGAAATACAGTCCAAAGTATTATGGTGCAGACTAGCTTTACAGTCCTGTAACTCTCTTGACAGAGAAAGTACTTGCAACCAAAGTTCTTCCTCTGTGTGACAGGGGGAGTTACTATTATCTAGTACCATAGAAGGAGAAGGCAGAAAAGTGCCTTGGCATGTAATTTGTATGATAATGAACGGTATGTCCCGAAAGAGACAGGATGGAAATAAAAGGATAGAATATTCCACAAAAGACAGTAACAAACGAAAAGGGGAAGTCGTTGGAGACAGTTGTCTCGCTTTTAAAACAAGTTGCTTTCATAATGTTTATAATAAGCCAACCCTGTTCCCTGGAGTTGTGTTTATATAAAGTTAAGCGTGGGAACTTTGGTATTACCGTTCAGAAGTATCCCCATACTCAACAACATATAATACACAAAGCCCCACGCCTATATATAACAAAAATCTATATAAATAGTACGTGGAGCGTCCAATGTATTATCCAATTGTTGTTTCGAAATTGGGGATTTCCTGAACTTGGATAATGCCTTAACGCTTTACTATAAATCTTCTATTTTCAAAAGACTAATACAAATGTAATAAAAGAAATGAATTCTTTCAAAGGAAATGTCTCCTTTTTTAAGGGGTGGCTTAATTTTTCTTCATTAAAAGTCTTAGAATTACTGCCCGCCAAAGCCCGTCGCGAATGTTTTGAAATCCTCTAGCTGTACATTAAGCTCTATATAGTACATCAGAATAGCAGAAAAACAGACCATGATACCGCAGGCAGTATAGGCCATAACCCACTCTTCCGTGAGTATCATATCTATTTGACAATAATAAAAATGTAAAGGAGGATAATGGCATGAACAATATTCGTATCCCAATACATATAGGTTAACATATAAGGGAGAATGGTCACGGAGTCCACAAACCGTAGAATGAAAGAATATATTTCCATCGTGCACGGTTTATGCCTCTATCCGGATATTTGGCCGACGCCGCAAAATGCGCAATGCATACTCCACAAAAAACACCAGGGAGGAAAAATAAGTCATACTGAACAACGCCTGTCTGTAATGGGCCATGGATACAAATGGACTACAGATAATGGCTGCAATGGATATAACGATACAATCAAGCACAAAATAATGTACGAACGTGCCCATCAGTTGCATTTGGATGAAGCAGTACCACTTCATGCGATGTTTGGTTAGATTGAGTATGAACATAGGGGCTTAAAAATTAGACAGATACAAATTTACTAAAAAAGGAGAGGCTGTCTCAAAAGAGGTGTTTACAAACTTACTTTTGAAGATTTCATCCTTTCAAACTGCTTTTTCGTTGCCATAAACCTCCTAAGAGGCTACTTTTGCAAGATTATATGCTATGGCTAGCAGGGCGAACTCAATTTCAACCTTCTTAAATCCACGAAGATGGAACCTCTTGAAGTGCCTTGTTGTTCTTGAGGTTTCCAAATACGGCTTCCACATCCTGTGGTCGCTGACTGCGATATTTCAGGCCTTCATCAGAGAGTAGCTTTTCACGTTCTCTTTCCTTGATTTTCCTCAGACGGTGATTTACCTGTACAATCCTTTCCGAGCGGTTTCTGTAGCACCGGCATCTTAACGGGCAGCCCTTATAGTTACGTGCCTTGTATCTTGATATGGTCTGCACAAAACCGTTGTTTGTTATCCGCCTTGCATCGGAGAGTCTTTCCATTCTCTGTCCCATAGGACAATACATGCCGTCGGTTTCTTCGTTATGAAAAAATTGTACTTTATAAAGGTTTCAATGCCATGTCTGAAAGCATACAGATAGTTCTCTTCACTTCCGTATCCGACATCACAGACAGACACGTCAGGGTATCTGCCGTAGAGGGAATGGAAATCATCCATATGCAGAGGATAGGTGGAGGTATCGCCCAACACTGATGGATGGTATAGTTCAGAATGAACTGTTTATTGGTACTGAACTGGGGATTGTATCCGGGTTTGAGTTGTCTGTTCTTCATATGGTCATCTTTCATGCGCATGAAAGTAGCATCATTGTCTGTCTTTGAGTAGCTGTTACGTCCGTCAAGTATCTTTCCCTGCGATTCATATTTCTTGAGCTGTTCAGGCCATGACTTCCTTACACGTCTTATCTTCGCTTTCATCTTCTTGTCAGCATCCACTCCATTCAGGGCATCATCTATCTGCCCGAGTGCCTTTTCCACTTTCTCCGGGGTGATATCCTGATAGGCAACCGGAGCGGAATCACGCAGTTCCTGCTTGGTGAGGGACTCGGCGTATTGCCATATCTCCTCAAGCTGTTCCGCGATTCTGGATATGCGGGTATGTATAGATTTGCCCCCCAGACGAACGTATAACGGTTGGTGTTCACCTCCATCTTCGTCCCGTCGGTACAGGCCACATCCAGACTTACAAAACCTTCCGCCACGAGAAACTTTACAATGGTTGCAAATATCGTCTTCAGCACATCCTTTAGCCGGCTGCTGCGGAAACGGTTGATGGTATTATGGTCAGGAGTTACATTGCCGGTAAGCCACATGAAGCGTATGTCATTACGACAGAACTCTTCTATGCGACGGCTGGAATAGATATTACGCAAATGCATAGACAAGAATCTGAAGCATCATGCGTGGGTGGTACGCAGAACAGCCTTTAGGGGAATACTTACGGTAAAGTGCTTCAAGGTTTATCTGTTCAATGATGCGGTGAACAACCCGGACCGGATCGTTCCGGGGAATAAAATCGCCTAAACATGGAGGTAAAAGCAGATTATCGTTGGATGTGTAACTTTTAAACATTATCTTTGGGATATCTTACTTGATGCCCTAAGATACAAAAAATTAGGGAGATGGGCAAGTTCTGGCTGAGCGAAGTTAGGGCTTACCCGATTTTTTGCAGACACAAAAAAGGCCATCCCAAAGTTTATTTGAGACAGCCTTGTTTATTTTATGTGCAAATGTAACTGTTATCCTAAATAACCATTCAGAATTATTTCAGCATTTCACCTTTTTCGTTGAAAAACACAACGCTTTCGGTTCCGACGGCATCAACCAAAGTTACTTTATAAGTCTTTACGCCATCTTCTGCCACTTCTACGGCTGCTTCCTTAATGGTGGATTCAGCATAGTCTTTCTTGATGGCGTCCTGAACTGCCTGCGGGAGTTCCTTTATATCAATCGGTTTAAACTCGTTCACCATTGCAACGATTTCAACATCTGATGCCATGTTGTTAGCGAATGCTACTGAACTACCGAATCCCATTACCAGTGCTACTGCAAACAATACCTTTTTCATAATGCTAATTATTAAATTGTTAAACATCTTATCGTCTTACGCTAAAGAATAGACAATCACCGTGCCAAATAAATGGATATTTATCATATTGCTGTAAAACAGACTCTTATGAATTATTCATATTGCATAATGCAAATGTCTGATGGGCATTTTTTCTACAATGATGTGGAATGCGATACACATGGCCACACATGGTCTAACGACTGTGAATAAGAGAGTTGAGACGTTAAAATCATGCAGACGGCATGCGAAAGGAGTCGTAACGAAAGTAATCTCTCCATTACGGCTCCTGGTTATTATCCTTCTACTGTTAAAAGGTAATATCCAATTTCACCATGAATGTTATCGAACGATAGCCGCACTCCTTGCTCAACAGGTTGTTCACCATAAACTGGAAAGCGACTCCCTTTGTCACTTTCACGCCGAAGTAATTGCGTATATGTTCGTAAAGGAGATGGCCAATTCGCTGGGATTTGAAAATACGGCGTTCTTCACCCAATTCTTTAAACGGTTCACCGGCTCTACTCCGCAGGAATATAGAAAACATTAATCTGCCAGATACCTTTTCATTCGCGGCGAGTACTCTGTCCGGTAGTTTCCGCAACTGTCCGTATAGATAATGAAATTGTCAATTTCCGGATGCTCTTTCTACAACTGACGGGCTTTGCGGCTCCCCAACGTCATAAAGGCCGTTGCATAGGCATCAGCAAGCATACACTGATGGGCAATAATTGTAGCACTCAATATATCCTTTTGAACCGGATATCCTGTTATCGGATTGATGGCATGAGCGTATTTCCTTCCATCTTTCAGATAGAAATTACGGTAGTTGCCGGAAGTTGCGAGTCCCAGCCGTTCCGGCAGTTGCACAATTTGTTCAAGCTCGGAGTTTGTTCCGGTACTGTCATCCTTCGGTCTGACAATGCCAATGCACCAATTCCACCCTTGCGGGTTCTTTCCTTTCGCTATCATTTCGCCGCCGATGTCTATCATATAGTTCGATATGCCTTTGCGGTCGAACAAACACGCGATTATGTTACAGATAGTACCGCCGCCGAGCGCCGAGAAATTGAGCAGGATGCGGGGATCGTCTTTCATCACACGGTTGCCCTGTAAACGCACTTTCCGGAAGCCTACAAAGTGGCGGATACTGTCTACGAGTTGCGGAGTGATGCTGTCAAACTTTGTAAAGCCAAATCCCCACAAGTTGATAAGCGGTGCACAAGTTACGTCAAATATCCCGCCTGTTTGTTCCGACGCTTGCATGGCTGTGCGGAAAGGATTGCATCAAGTTATATATCTTACGATGTTTTTTGTGCCAAGTGTATCTCTATGTAGAATACATTTCTAATTAGCTAAGCGATATATGAAACTAATCTTATCGAAAATTTTGTCCGTATCTTCTCCGACCTTTGGGTTAATCAGTTCAGCATATATCTGCATAGAAAAGATTGATTTTGTGTCCTAATACTTTTGTAAAGTTTCTTATGGCACGCCTTTTAATATACCCGAAACAACAAAGGTATAATGTCCGATATGAAAAAAACTGGATTTTTATTGAAGCGAATCAATTCTTTTATTATTTTTACCTTTCCTTCCATAACCAACGTGGTGCGCCGCTGCGCCCTGCAGCTGCTCATGTCGAAACAGAAAACACTGGACAAGCAGACGCTGAAGGAAGCCTTACAGAAAGAAACACAGAAAATGTGAAATTATTACGTGGACTCCGACGGACCGCCCTGCTTGTGTTACCGGCTGCCTTGCCCGGGATGAACCTTTGAGATGCAACCGCCAGACAAAGGGGAAGAGGAACACTTCCATACCCGTAACCCGGCAGGACAGTCTTATGCCAGGGACACAACTATAGAAAAAAGGACAGACCTGATAGTAAGATGCGTTTGGCAAAAAAGGAAATGATGAATATTAATAATAGAAAAAGACATTGGTTCCGCAAAGCATACGCGGATATGTACATAAAAGAAAAGAAATATCTTCAAAAGGAGGATTGTTTTCCAGCCCCCCATTACTGGTAGTTTTTAGGAGATAAAGCCTAAGGATATTTTGTTTTTCTCACTTGAAAACCTTATTTTTGCATAACAAAAACGTCCTTTGAATGTATGCAAGATGAAACAAGCCGCTGAATTTCGCTCGTTTCTAAATAGTTACCTATTAAATAAAAATAACAAGAGAACTATTTAATTTTCAGTTAGATAGCAAAAGCATTGCGTTTCGCTGTGTGCGTGGTCAGGTTCTTTTTGATACCGCACAGGTCGGCAATCTCTTTCAGGTAGCTGTTCATCTTCTGATTGCAGGGAACGGGCAATAAAGTTCCTTTATCCATGCAGTAGGGGTTATCCTTATACTTTTCAAGTATCTGTTTGGGAATGCTTAAAAGCGGGATGTTACAGAGGTTGTTTGTCTTTTCACGGGGTTTCACTATCCACAGGTTGCCGTTGCTGTCCTCTGAAATATGTTCGGGGCGCAGGTTATACACGTCTATGAATGCCAGTCCGGTATATACGCAAAAGATAAAAACATCCCGTACCAGTTCCAGCCGTTCAATCCTGAACTCTTTTTGCCATATCCGGTTTATCTCGGCTTGGCTTAGGAACTGTTTGTTGACCTCTACCTCGTGAAACTTGATTCCGGCAAACGGGTTCTTTGTCAGCCACTCGTTGGAAATGGCAAGGTTTATCACTTTCTTGAAGCATTTCATGTACCGGATAACGGTGTTCTGTGCGCAATGTTTCTCCGTCTTTAGGTATAAATCGAATTTACGCACCAGTTCCCCGTTTACCTCACGCAGTAGCATATCATCTACCTTGTAGTCACGTCTAACCAGTTCCATGAGATATTTAAGGCAGTTATCGTAACGTCTTACGGTAATATCGGCGTAGTCCGTCCCGATTAGCTTCCGGCAGTTGTCGTTATGCTCCTTGAACACATTGTATAATGTCTTGAAAGTCTCGTCCTTTCCCTGATAGCGGTTCACTATGGCACGTGCGGAGATAATCTTTCCCTCCAGTTCCAAGTCTTGGTAAATCTGATAGAATTTCACACGCAAGGCGTCAATGTAATGGTTAAGTTCTACGGAATTTCGGTCTTTGCCTGTCGACTTCTCTTTTTCCTGCGACCAAAGTGGGACTTTTACACTCCGCTTTAGTTGAAGTTCCACATATAGGCGGTCATAAGTGACACGCACACGCACGGGTGCTTCCCCGTTTTTTAACAGTTTGCTACGCTTGATGAAGAACAACACGCTGAATCTTTTTCTTTCCATACGGCTCAATTTTTAATGATACAAAGTTAGGAAATCGAACCGAGAACCCTGTTGTGTAAAATAGCGCAACAAGCTGTAAAAGAATGAAGTAAATACCTCGTAGTGGAACATTTTGGGCTTTTAAAAACAGTCCCTTGAATAAGGACATATAGTTTGCTCCAGTCCCACTAATTTTGCCTATTCTTGGAAATGAAAAATCCCCGAACTTCTTTGAAATTCAGGGATTTACATCGTTTTTCTTTCTTAAAAAGTGGTGCCACCAGGAATCGAACCGGGGACACAAGGATTTTCAGTCCTTTGCTCTACCAACTGAGCTATGGCACCATTATTTCTTGTTTGCGGTTGCAAAGGTAGTGAAACTTTTTTAAACTGCAAACTATTTCTAAGAAAAAACACTGATAAAAACATAAAATGCTTATTATCAGTGTTGTTTAATTAAAATTATTTTTCTTTTAGTGGATTCCAACCTTGCGCTTTCAGCTCAAACTCTTGTCCGTCACGGGTAATCAGGGCACATCCCAGCTCCGGTTTGGTGATGTGACCAATCACTTTTATATTCTCTATAGCCGAAATTCGTTCATGGTCTGTTAAAGGTACAGTAAATAACAGCTCATAGTCCTCACCACCATTTAAAGCACATGTTGTCACATTCATATTCAGTTCTTCCGCCATTACAGCCGTTTGGTAATCAATGGGAATTCTTTCCTCGTAAACGCGACAGCCGGTATCGCTTTGTGAGCATATATGCAGCAGTTCCGAAGAAAGGCCGTCGGAAATATCCATCATAGCGGTGGGCTTGATTCCCGCTTTTGCCAGTTTCTCAATGATATCCTTACGTGCTTCAGGCTTTAACTGACGTTCCAAAATATATTCTTTTCCGGAAAAATCCGGATTTGCTTCTTTTTCTCCTTGGAAAACAGCCTTTTCACGCTCTAGAAGTTGAAGTCCCATATAAGCTCCTCCCAAGTCACCGCTGACACAAATCAAGTCTGTATCTTGTGCGCCGTTGCGATAAACCACTTTGTCCTTGTCCGCTTCACCTATGCAAGTAATACTGATGGCGAGCCCGGTTACGGATGAAGTTGTATCTCCACCCACAATATCTACATGGTGTAGTTCACAAGCCAGTTTTAGCCCATCATAGAGTTGTTCTAAATCTTCAATACAAAAGCGTTTGGACAGTGCGATAGAAACTGTGATTTGTTTTGGAGCACCATTCATAGCATAAATGTCCGAGAAGTTTACGATGGCCGATTTATATCCCAAATGTTTCAATGGGGTATAAACCAAATCAAAATGTACCCCTTCCATCAGTAAGTCTGTGGTCACCAATACCTCTTTATCTTTAAACTCCAATACGGCTGCATCGTCTCCCACACCATATTGGGTTTCCGGATTTTTTAACTCAATATCCTTCGTCAGATGTTTAATGAGGCCGAACTCACCTAAGGTCGCTATTTCTGTTCTGTTTATTTCCTGCATATCCTTAAATTCGATTAATCATTTCACGCATAATGGTAGTCATGCGCGGTTGCGCTTCATCTGCCGCTTTCTGAACCTCTTCGTGTGAAACTTCCACAATTTTTCCCTCCACGCCTAGGTCGGTGATAACCGATACTCCAAACACTTTGATGCCACAATGGTTTGCTACAATAACTTCAGGAACGGTAGACATACCTACGGCGTCAGCTCCAAGAATGTGGAACATCTTGTATTCTGCCGGAGTTTCGAAGGTAGGTCCCTGTGTACCGATATATACTCCTTGTTGTACTTTGATGCCTTTTTCTTTAGCGATCTCCAGTGCTTTGTCAATCAGTTCTCTGGAGTAGGCTTCACTCATATCCGGAAAACGGGGACCGTATTCAATGTTCTTGCCGTGTAACGGATGTTCGGGAAAAAAGTTGATATGATCTCTGATAATCATCAGGTCACCAATTTCAAAGTCTGCATTCGTACCTCCAGCTGCATTGGATACGAACAATGTTTTGATACCTAATTCACGCATCACCCGTACAGGGAAGGTTACTTCTTTCATGGAGTATCCTTCATAGAAGTGGAAACGTCCTTGCATGGCCATGATGTCTTTATTACCCAATTTGCCGAAAATCAATTTACCGCTATGTCCCTCTACGGTTGAAACAGGGAAATTAGGGATATCTTTGTAATTGATCTCGTATTTATCGGTAATTTCGTGTACTAGGCTTCCTAAGCCGGTACCTAATATGATAGCAGTTTCGGGACTGGTATGCATCTTTTCTCTAAGAAAATCTGCTGTTTCTTGAATTTTTTCTAACATAGTTGGTTATATTTGAATTAAACAGTTCTTGTTGGTCTTGTAAGAAGATTACCTCAATGGGCAGCATATATATATAAGGTTTTAGTGTCTTGTCCATCAGTGGATGGGCTGCTAATCGTACTGAGTCTTTTTCAGTGGTGATAATCATGCGTTTACCTTCCGGAAGTTTCATGAAACGTTTCTTTATCAGTTCCATATCTCTTGCTGTAAAGTTATGGTGGTCACTGAAAGCCAGTGACTCAATGTGCTCATTGTATGGTGATAAATCTTGAATGAGTTTTGCTGGTGAGGCTATGCCTGTCACCAATAGGATATGCTTATCTTTTTCTATCTCTTTTAATGGAACTGCATTCCCTACTGTAAACAACGGATGCAGCTTGCCGTATGCTAATGTCGTGAAGTAGAGCTGCTGATAGGGGTAAAGTTCCATTTGCTTGCTCAAGACTCTCAAATCCATCGGGGTGATGTCCTTAGGGCATTTAGTGACAATGACAATATGTGCCCGGCTTTTTCCATTTTCAGGTTCGCGCATTCGTCCGGCAGGCAGCAAGGCGTCTTCGCAAATCAGTCGATGGTAATCTACTAATAAGATGTTCATTCCGGGTTTTACATATCGGTGCTGGAAAGCATCATCCAAAATAATCACTTCTGTTCCGGGGGCAATGTGACTATTGCATAACTGCTCTATGCCATGACAACGGTTTCGGTCTACTGCCATATAGATGTCCGGAAACTTCTGTTTCATTTGGAAAGGTTCGTCACCTATCATCTGTACGGACGTATCCGGCCCAGCAAGTACAAAACCTTTGGATTTGCGTTTGTAGCCGCGGCTCAGTACGGCCACTTTGTAATCTTTCTGCAATAATCTTATCAAGTATTCTGTATGGGGGGTCTTTCCGGTTCCGCCCACGGTGATGTTGCCTACCGAGATGATTGGGACATCAAACTTACGTTCTTTGTATATTCCCCAGTCAAACAATTTATTACGCAGCCATACGCCGGTCCCATAAAGCCATGAAACCGGATATAGCCACTTGTTTATCTTGATAAGATTACCTTCCATGCGCAAATTATTGGATATTAGGGTCAAACGGCATACGTGCCTGTATGCAGTTGGCGTTTTTTATGTTCTCCAGCGCCTTGAAGCTGTTATAATAGCTTCCCAAATATTCTTTGATTTCGCTGTTTACATAATGTTTTTTCTGATTGCCCAGCAAACTTGCGAAAATATTTTCTTTTTCGGGATAGCCGATAATACTGTAATTTTCTATGCCGGCTTGGGTGGCGGCGGCATTTAATGCCTTGTCTATACCTCCCAGTTCATCTACCAAACCGAGATCTTTGGCCATAGCACCGGTCCATACACGGCCTTCAGCTACTTTTTCAATAGCCTCTGTAGACATTTTTCTACCTTCGGCGCAACGGCTTACGAATAGCTTGTATCCTCGGTTGACATAATTCTGCATCAATTCTTGTTCTGATGCGTTTAATGGACGGGTAAGAATAGGACCTAGGCTGGCACCCAGATCTGCCATTTTATTAGTTTTCACTACATCAAAATTCAATCCTAAAGTTTCAGTAAACAGTTTCTCACCTGAATACATCATGCCGAATATGCCGATAGAACCAGTCAGCGTAGTCGGGTCAGCGAAAATGCGGTCTGCAGCGCAGGAAATGTAATAGCCTCCTGATGCAGCATAATCTCCCATAGAAACGATTACCGGTTTTTTCTCTTTCAGCCTTACTACTTCACGCCATATTTGATCTGAACCGTATGCGCTGCCACCCGGTGAGTTGACGCGTAATACAACAGCTTTTACATCATCGTTATCACGTAATTTGCGCAGGCCTTTACACATCTTTTGTACATCAATACAATCTTCTGTGGAACTGCCGGGAGCATCCAGAATCTCACCGTATGCATAATATACGGCTATTACATTTCCACTTTTGTCTTTGGGCACATTTTTCTTGACGTTTATCATATCTTCTATGAAAAGACTGTTCAGCTTGTCGTCTTCGTCACGACCGCTTAATTGTTTCAGATAGGAAATAACTTCATCTTTATACATCAAGGTGTCTGCTAGTCCGCATTGAACATATTCTTCTGCCTGACAAAAATCCATATATCGGTCTGCATAAGCATTCAGAGTATCTGTCGGGATGTGTCGTGAATCGGATACATCTGCCTGAATACGATTCCAGACAGATTCCAGACATTCGGTCATCTGTTCGCGGTTGGCCGGACTCATTTCTGTAGCGATAAACGGTTCCACGGCTGATTTGTAAGTACCCACTCTGAATACTTGTATTTCCAGTCCTAGTTTGGAAACCAGATTTTTGAAGAAAACAGGTTGCATGCCTGCTCCGTGCCATCCGATACTTCCTTGCGGATTGATAATTATTTTATCGGCCACGCTGGAAAGATAATACATCTTCTGTGCATATTGGTCTGCATAAGCAATGATGAATTTACCGCTTTCTTTGAAATCCAGTAATGCATTGCGTATTTCCTCTAAGGAAGCGTATGATGCTTCCAGATAAGAAGGTTGGATATAAATACCCTTGATTTTGTCATTGTCTTTTGCTTTCTTGATAGAAGCTAGAATGTCATCCAAACCGTATGCCTCAAATTCTTCCCCCAAAAGTTGTTGGAGTGGGTTTTCCTGTACGCGTTCGGATAGACTGCCTTTAAAGTCGAGTACGAAGATAGAGTTGTCTTTCACCACCGTTTCAGTATCCGATGATGCGACTATGCCAACCAGAGTGATAATCCCTAGTATAGTGAACACTACGCCTGCCAGAATGACGCCGATAACGCTGGCAAACGTAAATTTTAGAAAATCTTTCATTGAATGTGTTGTTTTTAATGTTAATAATTAGCTAACAAAAATAGGTTATTGCATTGAAAAAAGCAAAAAAAGTGAACATCTTTTGCTGCCTGTTTGTTCTTCATTTATAATAACCTATAAATACGTTGTATTATATGACAAAAAGTTTTAAAGAGGCTCTGAAAGCCCGTCGTACATTTTATCAGATCGAAAACAAATCGACATTGTCTGATAAAGAAATAAGAGATTTAATTCGTTTTGCTGTAGAATTTGTCCCCTCAGCTTTCAATTCTCAAACCACCCGTGTTGCGTTATTAACAGGTAAGGCGCATGAAAAGTTGTGGAACATTGTAAAAAATGTCTTGCGTGAGCGGGTTCCGGCTGAGGTATTTGGCAAGACCGAAGAAAAGATTGATGGCTGTTTTGCTTGTGGATATGGTACTATTCTATATTTTGAAGATATGGCTATCGTTCGCTCTTTGCAGGAAAGTTTCCCCACTTATAAAGATAATTTCCCTATCTGGGCAGAGCAGACCGATGCTATGCATCAGTTGGCAGTCTGGACCATGCTGGAAGATGCAGGAATGGGGGCGTCTTTGCAACATTATAATCCGCTGATTGATGATGAAGTACGTAAAGCTTGGAATTTGCCTGGTGATTGGAAATTGGTAGCGCAGATGCCATTCGGTGTGCCTGTTGCACAACCGGGCTCTAAGGAAGTGATGTCATTGGATGAGCGTGTTTTTGAATTTACTGATTAAAATTCATGTCTCATCTTTTGGCTTATTAGGGGAAAATAAGCATCTTTGTGTGCAATAAAATAAAGATGTGCTATGAAAAAATTATTATCCCTTCCCCCTAATCTGGTGGAATGTTTTCATGAAATAGAGAAAGCAGACCGGACAGAGTGGTTTTGTACTTCCGATCCTATAGGCAGTAAGCTGGGATCAGGTGGGGGGACCGCATGGCTGTTGGAGGCTTGTCATCAGAAAGTGACTCCTGACAGCGATTTTCTTACTTGGTTGGGAAAAGAAAAACGTATTTTACTTCATGCAGGCGGGCAGAGTCGTCGTTTGCCCGGATATGCGCCATCCGGCAAAATTCTTACCCCCATTCCTGTATTCCGGTGGGCCAGAGGACAACGGCTGTCACAAAATCTGCTTTCCCTCCAGCTCCCTTTATATGAACAAATCATGGAGAAAGCTCCGTCTTCTCTTCATACATTGATTGCAAGTGGGGATGTTTATATCCGTGCGGGCCAACCGCTTCAGACTATTCCTGATGCGGATGTGGTGTGTTACGGTTTATGGGTAGATCCTAATCTGGCAAAGAACCATGGTGTTTTTGTTTCTTCACGAGTCACTCCTGATAAGCTTGATTTCATGCTTCAAAAACCTTCGGTGGAGGAATTGGGGAAATTAATGCAAACCCATCTTTTTCTGATGGATATCGGAATTTGGCTGTTAAGTGACCGTGCGGTTAGTCTGTTGGTAAAACGATCTTATAAGGAAGGAAAACTCTCTTATTATGACATGTATTCTGATTTCGGACTTACATTGGGAGAGCATCCGCGTATGATGGACGATGAGCTTAACAAGCTGAGTGTGGCTATTCTGCCGTTGCCTGGAGGGGAGTTTTATCATTACGGAACCAGTCGTGAACTTATTTCTTCTACATTGGCTGTACAAAATCTGGTAAACGACCAGCGGGAGATTATGCACAAGAAGGTAAAACCGCATCCGGCCATGTTTGTTCAGAATGCTGAGGTAGGTTATCAACTTACCTCACAAAATTCGGAAATATGGATAGAGAACAGTTGTGTAGGAGCAGGATGGAATATCCATCACCAGACTATCATAACAGGTGTTCCCGTTAATAATTGGAACTTGGAGGTTCCGTCTGGTGTGTGTATTGATGTGGTTCCTTTTGGAGAATCGGGCTATGTAGCGCGTCCATACGGCTTCAATGATACTTTCAAGGGATCTTTGGCCAAGGAAGAAACATATTATCAAGGAATGTCTGTAGGTGAGTGGTGTGCTGTGCGCGGCATTTCGGTGGAAGAAATAGAAAACGGTCACGACTTGCAGGCCGCGCGTTTGTTTCCGGTTTGCTCATCTGTAGAGGAATTGGGAGCAGTTATGCGCTGGATGGTTTCTGAACCGGTATTACAGCAAGGAAAAGAAATATGGCAACGCTGTCGTAAATTGTCTGCTGATGATATATCCGCTTATTCTAATCTTTACCGTCTGGCAGAACAGCGTGAAGCTTTCCGGATAAAGAATTGGCCGGCATTGGCGCACAATTATGAACGAAGTGTCTTTTATCAGCTCAATTTGGAGAATGCTGCCGGAGAATTTGCCCGGTATGACCTGTCGTTGCCTGAGCCTTTATCAGAATCGGCTCCGTTGATGACACGTATCAGTGACAATATGTTCCGTGCCCGGGTGCAGCAGCTTAAGGGGCTGGCTTATCGGGAATATGAAAATGAGGCTTTTCGTTTGATGCGCGACGGACTTACTGCTTCGGCTTTAGCCAAGAGGCAGCAACCGCATTTGTCAGTGTACTCTGATCAGATTGTCTGGGGGCGCAGTCCGGTCCGTATTGATCTGGCCGGCGGGTGGACGGATACTCCACCTTATTGCTTGAATGAAGGGGGGAATGTGGTGAATATTGCTATTGAGTTGAACGGGCAGCCTCCTTTACAAGTTTACGTGAAACCTTGTCGGGAATATAAAATAATCCTTCGTTCTATAGACTTAGGCGCTATGGAAGTGGTTACAACTTATGGGGAGGTAAGAGGTTTCATGCAAGTGGGCTCCCCATTCTCTATACCTAAAGCGGCATTGGTGCTGGCAGGTTTCCAGCCGGGCTTTTCCACCGAATCGTATGTTTCACTGGAAGAGCAGTTGAAGGCGTTTGGTTCCGGAATGGAAATTACTCTGCTTTCTGCGATTCCTGCGGGCTCCGGTCTGGGTACAAGTTCTATTCTGGCATCGACTGTGCTGGGGGCAATCTCTGATTTTTGCGGGCTGAACTGGGATAAGAACGAGATATGTAACCGTACGCTTATTCTGGAACAGTTGCTGACTACCGGCGGGGGGTGGCAAGATCAATACGGAGGTGTGCTTCGTGGTGTGAAATTATTGCAGACCCATGCAGGTATGGATCAGAGTCCATTAGTGCGCTGGTTGCCCGATTATTTGTTTACAGGTGGCGAATATCAGAAGTGCCATTTGCTTTATTACACGGGAATTACCCGTACAGCCAAAGGAATTTTAGCTGAAATCGTGCGTAGCATGTTCCTCAACTCCACAGAGCATTTGTCTATACTTGGCGGTATGAAGGGGCATGCTCTTGACTTGTACGAAGCCATTCAGCGTGGGAATTTCGATGAAATGGGGCGTTTGGTTGGTAAAAGCTGGAAGCTGAACCAAGCGTTGGATCCCGGCACTAATCCCGAAGCAGTTGAGGCTATCATTCGCCGGATTGATGATTATTGCCTGGGATATAAATTGCCAGGTGCGGGGGGAGGAGGCTATCTTTATATGGTGGCTAAAGATCCTGAGGCTGCTATACGTATTCGAAGTATTCTTGCTCAGAACCCACCCAACAGTTGTGCCCGTTTCGTTGATATGGCTTTGTCCGACAAAGGCTTGCAAATTAGCCGAAGCTAGTTATAACTGAATAGAGTTGGGAAACCAGCCGGGTGATATTTTCTTTAGCAAACTCCGGTTCCATTGCCTTCTCCAGGGTGATGGGGCCGGGGGCTATAGAGAATATACCTTTGAATCCCGCTTTGTTTAATTCCGGCAGGTTTTCTATACTGCCTGCCAGTACAATAACGGGGATATGTTCTTTTTGTGCTTCCTTTAGTATCCTGTATGGAACTTTTCCCATAGCTGTCTGCCGGTCTGCTTTTCCCTCGCCCGTAATAATGAGGTCTGCTCCTTTTATTTTCTCGGAGAAGTCGATGGCTTTCAATAATAATTCTGTTCCCGGTTTTAGCTCTGCGTTAAAAAAAGCCAGCAGTCCGCCACCCATGCCTCTGGCTGCACCTGCACCGGGGTAGTTCGTGATATCTTTTCCTGTCGTTTTCTTTATAACTTCGGCTAATGATTGCATGCCTTCATCCAGCCTTTGCACCATTTTAGGATCGGTTCCTTTTTGTTGTGCAAAGATATATGCCGCTCCGTCAGGACCGTAGAAAGGGTTGGTTACATCACATGCTACCACGAAGTGTGTTTCTTTTAGTGCGGGGTGAATACCGGATGTGTCTATGCTGCTTTTTCCTTCCTAAAGTTTTTCAAGAGTGGTAGCATTGGCATCTGTTTTTGCTAACTCAGTTGTGTGTGCTGCGTACC